>CAYQNQ010000138.1:0-6565 GCA_964418815.1 uncultured Hellea sp. | reverse complement strand
AACCTAAACACGCTTTCCAAGCGTGCGCCTTAAACCACTCGGCCACCTCACCTTACCAGGCATATATCCTCGGTGGTTAGCTCCGAGGGGTTTGAGACAAGCGCACGCTTATCTTTATTGTTTGCGCGTCTGTGACCCGCGGGCGGTGCGCCTTAAACCACTCGGCCACCTCACTATTCCAGTGGCATAAATACCAGTGGAACGGGCGGTTATATATAGAGCAGGACGCGGAATTCAAGCCCGATTATGGATTGCTTTTTACAGGCTGCAAATCGGAAATGCTGATATCCACCCGGGCCTGAAAACCAGTTCCCAGGGCTTTGCCGACAATTACCGTATTGGACTGACTTACAAAGGGAAGACCATTAGGGGCCAGAGCGCAGCCCATCTTGAAGTCCATCTCTTTCATTTTTGCAACAATTTTCAATGTTGTGGGTTTGGACAGCCAAACCCGCGAATGAGTCAAATATAGATCAGGTTTAGAGAATGTCAGCTCAGATAACATACGCTTTCGAATTTTCTTGGGCAAACCCCGCCCTTCTTTTTCACTATCATCAGCAAGGAAATAGGCGATGGCATCCGGCCCCAGAGACACAACGGCTTCGGTTTCATCTTCGCGAATAACTGTCACTGAATCCGACGCCATTACCTCCAAATCTTTTTGATCATTTGTGCACCAAAAATCTTCAGCAAAATCGGCTTCGCTGCCCTCGACATTGTCTTTTTCTAGCTCTTTGCGCATATCTTTGGGAACTTCGTCCCAGGTCAGGTCTATCAACGAAACACGTTCTCCAGCGGCCGCAGCAGGATTGAATCGATATTGACCGTAAAAGGATTCCGATTTGTTCTTACCTTCGCGGCTGTCCACATCAATTGTCACCAGATAGGAATAAGGCACGGAAGCGGACAACTGCATAGGCGCGCGTAATTGCTCCTGAACCAGGGACTTGAAATCGTCCGCGGCAGCGTGAACCGGCAGACACAGGACAAACGCCGCAATAAAAGCAATAGGGCGAACAGGTTTCATAAAGGGCTCCCTTCGAAACCCCAGTTTAAGTGAGCATTGCTTCTCGGGCAAATGAACAAAGCTTCAGAAATTTATCTCATAACCAAGTGGATAAATTCGCAAAGCAGCGGCCTTGTTTCGCGCGGGTCGATGATATCTTCGACCAGAAACTGCTCGGCCGTGCGAAAAGGCGAGGTTACATTGGCCAGGCGGGCTTTAATCTTGGCCAGTTCTTTCTTTGGATCTTTGGCTTTGGACAGCTCGGATTTATAGGCGACCTCGACCCCGCCGTCGATAGGCAGCGACCCCCAGTCCCCGGACGGCCAGGCAAAGCGGTATTGAAAGCGCGTATGATCCGACATGGCCGAGCCGGCAATGCCGTAAGCCTTGCGAATAATTACTGACGCCCAAGGAATATCCGTTCTGTATATGGCGTTAAGAGTCTCGACGCCTCGGCGAATGGTATTGGCCCGCTCAGCCTCCAACCCGATCATAAAGCCGGGATTGTCGACAAAATGCACCAGCGGCATATTAAATTTTGCGGCCAGCTCGACAAAACGCTTGGCTTTTTCAGAGGCGTGGGCCGTCCAGCTTCCCCCCAGAAAAGTCGGGTCACTGGCCAGCACGGCGACGGGCCAACCATCAAGCCGCGCAAAGGCCGTGATCACCGCGCGGCCCCAGTTTTTACCCATTTCAAAGACGCTGCCTGTGTCAAAAACCGGTTCTAATATACGGCGCATATTGTAAGCCTTCTTCGGATCCGTCGGAACCGCCGATAACAGGCTTTCCTCTTTGCGAGTCGCCGGGTCTTTCGTCTCCGTTCGCGGCAAAGCGCCTCCGGCGTAATCGGGCAAAAACGATAAAAAAGCCCGCGCCATGGCCATAGCTTCTTCTTCGCTCCCGGCTTCGTCATCAACGGCGCCGTTTCTGGTGTGGATGTCCGACCCGCCCAAAGTCTCTTTGTCGATATCTTCGCCGATGGCGGCCACAACTGCAGGTCCGGCGGAGAAAAGCTGCGACAGGCCTTTGACCATGACGGAGTAATCACTGGCAACAACCCGGGCCGCGCCCATACCGGCCGTTGGCCCCAGTGCCAGCGCCACGACCGGCACTTTTTCAAGATTGGTCACCACTTCTTCCCAGGCCGGTACAGCGGGCACATAAGTAAAGCCCATGTCTTCGAGCATTTTGACGGAGCCGCCCCCGCCCGTGCCGTCAATCATCCGAATAATCGGCAGGCGCAGTTCATGGGCCATTTTTTCGGCCTGCGCGAATTTGCGCCATATGGCAGCATCCGCGGCGCCGCCGCGAACCGAGAAATCATCGGCCGTCGCCACAACGGGCCGGCTATAAATATCGCCCCGGCCAAAGATAAAATTCGACGGCGAACTTTGAATCAGCTGGCCGTCTTTGTCGTATTTCCCTTTGCCGGCAAGCATGCCGATTTCGCGAAAGCTGTCTTTGTCCAGCAAGAGAGCAAGGCGCTCTCGGGCGTTAAGTTTCCCCCGGTCTTTTTGGCGCTTGACCTTATCGGGCCCGCCCATTTTCAGCGCCATTTCCCGGCGGCGCGCAAGTTCTTCGAGTGCAGATTTCCAGCTCATGATTTGTGATTCAATGTTGCCGCCCATAAATCAAGCCAAAACCGGTCGGCTGCCGGCCTTCAAACACGTCGCCGGCCAATTTGTTCGCGGAAATAATGAGAGCGCTGGACTAATTTTCCACCCGAGTCCAAATCTGGGTTTGGCAGATTGGCCCGACACAGCCTTTGACTTTCAGCGTCCCGTCTTCGGCCAATTGTAATTTTGACTTATAGGTTTTTCCGCTTCCCGCGTCATAAATACGGCCCTTATGCCAGCGGTTTTTCTTGGGTTTAAACCCCCAAAACACACGGCTGCCGATAAGAGGTTGTTTTTGAAGCTCCGGGTCCGGGTTATAGAAATCATTGGTCACGCCGCTGCCATCCGGTTCAAACCAAATAAGGTTGCCGCAAGGCGTTCCGTCGCCGCAATCCGTGACTTCGACTTTGGCGCCTTTGTCTTCCGTATACCAGACACCGGCTATGTCGATATCGGATGCGAATGCAGGCGTGCCCACTAGAGATAAAAACAAGGCGGAAGACAGAATTTTTTGCATTGGACCTGTTAACAGAAATATTCTGTCCGTCATGTGAACAATTGGTGATATATCAGCTCTTTACTTACGCCGCCGCCGTCCTATCTATGCCGGGTCATGACCAAAGCGTTTCACGATATCCCGGCCCGTCGCAAAGTGCCCGCCTTTGTTTTTGGCGATCATGCTTCGCGGTATATTCCGGCGCGGTATGATAATCTCGGTCTTACAGGTGAGGATTTGACCCGCCATATCGCCTGGGATATCGGCACGGAAACCGTTGTGCGAACCCTCTGCGCGGAATTTGGCTGCGCCGGACAAGTGGCCGCCGTCTCGCGTCTGGTGATTGATCTGAACCGGGTGCTGACCATGGACACACTCATTCCGCCCGATAGTGACGGAACGGCTATTCCCGGCAATCAGACCATTGATGACGCGGAATGGCAAAGCCGTGTGGATCGTTATTACACGCCCTATCATGATAGTATTGGGCGCGCGCTCGATGCTATGGGATTTGGTCTGGGAATTTCAATCCATAGCTTTACACCGCAGCTGGCCGGACAAGATCCCCGCGCGCTTGAAATCGGGCTTTTGTTCAAAGTGGACGAACCCAGCGCTGCGCGCTTTAAAGCCAATCTCGCCGCCATTCAGCCGGACTGGCGCGTGGCCTATAACGAACCCTATTCCGCCTATGATCTTAATCACACGGTCGATGAACATGTCAGCGCCCGAAGCCTGCCCCATCTGGGGATCGAAATAAATCAGGCCCTGATTGATAACGACGCGAAAGCCGAAAAAGTCGCAAAAATTCTGGCAGAAGCTCTCCGGCCTATCATCTCAAAAATTGAACGGGCCGCCGAGTTTACATCCGGCTCCTAAAATTCTAATCTTAAAAAAAACCAATGGGCACCCCTATGTTCAAACAAGCGCTTATAGTTTCAACGATTTTCATGGTTTCGGCCTGCACAGCCGCGGGACCTACAGACACGGCCGCGAATGTTGATACATCCCGCATGCAACAATTGGAAATGTCTGCGCCTTTGGCAAAGACCCAGGACTTTACGGCCGAGTATCACGGCAAAACGCTGTCTGATCCTTATAATTGGCTGAAAGATCAGGGATATCCGGAAATCGATGATCAGCCGGTTTTGGATTATCTGAACAAGGAAAATGATTACTATTATACCTTCCTAGAGCCCCACAAAGACCTGGTCGAAAAAATCTTTCAGGAGTTTAAAGGCCGGACGGACGAGACCGAAACCTCCGTGCCCTATGTGGATAACGGATATGAATATCGCTGGTATTTCGAAGAAGGGGCTGAATACCGTATCCGGGCCCGGAAGAATCTGGAGACCGGCGAAGAACAGATCTATCTGAATGAGACCGCGCTCGCCGAAGGGCACAAATATTTTGTTATCGGCGGCATTGATATCAGTCCGGACAATAATGTCATGGCCTACTCCGTCGATACGTCCGGAGATGAACGCTATGAGATTAAGTTCGTTGACCTTCGCACTGGCAAGGCCCTGCCCGACACGCTGACCGATGCAAGCGGCGGTGTTATGTTCAGTTCGGACGGTTCCAAAGTCATGTATAGTGAGCTCGAGAAAGACCGCTGGCATACCAAATACATCAAAATTCATTCGCTTGGGACCGAACAATCCGCCGATAGAATTATTTATCACGAAAAGGACAATGGCTTTTTTCCGGGTTTTGGAAAAACCAGCAGCGATGAATTTATCTTGATCGGCTCGACCCAGGGCGAGATTAGCGAAACCCATTACCTGCCCGCGGATTTCGCAGGTGAGCCGAAACTTCTGGTCTCCCGCAAAGCCGGTTTTTCCCACGAGGTGGATCACGCCCACGGCAAATTTTACATTCTGGCCAATGACACGCATAAAAACTTTCGCCTGGCGAAGGTCAGCGACAAAGACCCGGCTCAGGACAACTGGGAAACACTCATCAAGGGCAGCGATAATTCCTATCTCATGGGCCTGCAGACCTTTGATGGTTTTTTGGCGCTAAAGAGCCGGGACGGCGGATTTGAGAAAATTCACATTCGCGATTACGATGGCGGCTCCCAGGAAGTCACTTTCCCGGAAGAGATTTTCGCCGTCGGAATCGGAACCAATCCGGAGTTTGACCAATCCCATCTGCGCCTGAACTACGAATCCATGGTCACGCCGGACACGGTGTTCGACTATGATATTGCCGGAAAATCTTTTGATACCCGCAAGGTGCAAAAAATCCCGTCCGGTTATGACAAGACACAATATGAGACCAAGCGGGTCATGGCCCCTGCCCGGGACGGTAAGGAAATTCCGATCTCTCTGGTTTATAAAAAAGGCCTGAAACAGGACGGCAACCAACCCCTGCATCTCTATGGTTATGGCGCCTATTCTTCCACGGTTACGCCGCGCTTCTCGACATTGCGCCTGTCCGAACTTGACCGGGGCTTTGTCTACGCCATCGCTCATGTCCGGGGCGGCTCCATGATGGGGTATAACTGGTATCTGGACGGCAAGCTGGAAAAGCGGCCCAACACGTTTAACGACTTTGTCGACGCCGCTGAATATCTCATCGACAAAAATTATGTGGCCAAAGGCAATATCTCAATCTCCGGCCGCAGCGCCGGCGGCGAACTCATGGGCGCCGCGGTCATTCAAGCCCCGGACCTTTGGCGCTCGGTAAATCTCGGCGTTCCCTTTGTGGACGTTCTCAACACCATGCTTGATGAAACCCTGCCCCTGACCCCGCCGGAGTGGAAAGAATGGGGCAATCCGATCAAGGACCCGAAAGCCTATGATTTACTCCAGAGCTACTCCCCTTACGACAACATTACGGCCCGGGATTACCCGCCCATGTTTGTCAGCGGCGGCCTTAACGATCCCCGCGTAACCTATTGGGAACCGGCAAAATGGACAGCGAAAATGCGCGCCACAAAAACTGATGAGAACCTGCTGGTCATGCGAATGAATATGGGCGCCGGGCATTTTTCAAATTCCGGCCGTTATGGACGCTTGAAAGACTTTGCCGAGGAAACGGCCTTCATGTTCCTCGCCCACGGCATAACAGAATAAATAAGAACGGAGTCAACATGCTCACTGAAAACCCAACACATTTCGTCAACGGGAATGACATGTTTTCCGCCTACCCGGCCGGATCCGAACAGGCCATGTTCGGCATGGGCTGTTTCTGGGGCGTGGAGCGCATCTTCTGGAAACTCGCGGGCGTGCATGTGACCAGCGTCGGCTATGCGGGCGGACATACATCTAATCCGGATTATAAACACGTTTGCAAAGGCACAACCAATCACGCCGAAGTCGTGCATGTGGTTTTTGACCCGTCCGTCATTTCCTATGATGAACTTGTGAAAGTATTTTTTGAAAATCACGACCCGACACAAGGCAATCGTCAGGGTAATGACCTCGGCACGCAATATCGCAGCGC
>CAYQNQ010000137.1:0-6635 GCA_964418815.1 uncultured Hellea sp. | reverse complement strand
CCTCTTTCAGGGCCGCACAAATCTGGCGTTCACGCTCAAGCCTATGATCGATATAGGCCCGAACAAATTCGGCCGGTTTTTCAATCACCGGGCCGTGGGTTGGAATAATTCGGTCAAAATTTCGATTCAGAATGGTTTCAAGACTGCCAAGGTAATCGCCCATATGTCCGTCAGGCGGGCTGACAACACTGGTTGACCAGCCCATAATATGATCTCCTGAAAAAAGAACTTTTTCTTCGAGCAGAGCGTAGCACATATGATTTGATGTGTGACCCGGTGTGTGAATAGCCTCGATCGTCCAGCCATCGCCGTTTATTTTAAGCCCGTTGCAAATTTCAATGTCGGGTTTGAATCCTAGATCATCGCCGGCCTCCAGTCGGACTTCGCCGCCTTCCGGCGGTCTCACCTGTAGTCCATATCCATAGACCAGGCAGCCATGTTCTTCGGCGAGCGGCGCCGCGAGCGGTGAATGATCAACATGGTGATGCGTGACCAGGACATGGGTGACCTTTCGGCCTTTTAAAGCTTGATTTAGCGCGTCTCGATGCTTTGGGGTATTGGGGCCTGGATCAATGACCGCTACATTTTTGTCACCAATGATGTAAACGCCCGTCCCAGTATAGGTGAACGGGCCCGGGTTATCGGCGATTATACGGTCGATCAAAGGACTGATAGACGCACTTTTGCCGTACTCAAAATCAAATTCTTTAACGAACGGAATTCCCACGACTAGTTCTCCCGCCTTATAAGTTCGTTGCGAAAAGCCTCGGCCATAATGTCAATGGCCCTGAGTTTTTCTTTCAGCGGGAGTACAAGTGGTATCATGTCGGTTTTATTTACATCCACGATATAGATTTTATTAGATTCTTTATCCCGTAAAACATCTATGCCGCCAAAGTCCAGCTGCATTTCTTGACAATATTGTGAAATTAATTCCAGTTCCTCGATTGAAAATAGATCCGCGGGTTTTTCGATACGGGCACGGGCGTTCATATTTTTAAATCTTTTTTCCACCGGGCGCTCTTTAATGAATACCAGAAGAGGTCGTCCAAATAGTGTTGGACACCTTAAATCTGCCACATATCCGTCTGCGGTCTCGTTATTGATGAGTTTTTGGTAGACCATGCCTTCTTGTCGTTTGATGGGGCCTACCAGGATTTCGCCGTCATGGCGGCCATTGCCTTCAGATTTAGCAACAAAGGGCTCTTCAGCCTTTTCGGGGTCCACATCCAAGGCGTATCCAAAGACCTTGAAAAATGCCTCTCCTACGCGGGATTTGGTTATATCTGTGCATTGAAAATTTAGTGAATTCAAAGACTTAGGAAGATTAGGGGGTGACGTAATCGATTCATCTAGAAAGTGGATTGCAAGATCGGGGTTTTTCGCGCGAGCCGCTGATTGAATTTTGAAACCGGCCCGTAAAAAAATGCCCCAAATGAGATACCAGGGACGAATCCTGCTGGGGTAGACAGCCAGTGTATAAGGCTTTTTTCTGCCCAGGCTGCGGAGCTTTTCGGCGATGGCATATATCGTCCAGATATAAATATCTTTGAACAAGCCGCCTGAAAACCGGATATCCGCTCCGGTTTCCTTATAGACGACACCTTTCCAGGACCAGCTAAAGTCTTTTCGCCAAGACACGTTATTTTATGCGCTTAACACAGACAAATTTGTCAATCTTAGTGATTCGAATTTTGAAGTATTTAAAAATTTGCGATTGGCTATAACCATATTGTCTATTTCAACGTTTTTTCGAAATTTCAAAGCAAAAGTGTCAAATAAAGCCAAATTGTTGCTATCTAATTGAATTTGAACAAAAAATCAGCTTCAAAATTTTTGCGAAAAATAGCCACTTTCAAAAGTTGGGCGCGAGACTATGCTGAAAAAGTCAATATAGCATTCAGCTTCAACGCGAAAGTATTCGTCATTTCACTGTTCCTTAATCTTCCCAAAGTCATTGGCTAATAGGATCTAGGCGGTCCTGCAAGGTTGCAAAAATGCAACGGTTGGAAAAAAATGGGCATGAGAGGGCGGCTTTTTAATTAGATTGACTTGAGCTTTGTCAAAAAATGGTCATACAAACTGGCAATTCGGTCTTTGGGGCCGGGTTTTGCCCTGCTTTCATTATATATTTATTATATTTGAAAGAAGGAATAAAACTAAACCAAGACGTTTTTTGCGTCAATTACAACCATTAAGGGGTTTAATTGTGAATTCACACATCAAAAAATATTTGCTGCAATCGACCATGCTGGTCGCTGCAGTGTCAGTCGGGTTAGCGAGCCCAACATTCGCTCAAGACGCTGACGATGATGAGATTATTGTAACAGGGTCTCGTCTAAACGTTAACGCTAATCTTACCGCACCTCAGCCTGTATTGTCTATTTCCAGTGAAGAAATATCAAGGCGAGGCGTTGTAAACATTGAAGACCTTACAAACACACTGCCGCAAATTTCTGCCGCTCAAACTTCTGAGCAGTCAAATGGTGCCAGCGGTACATCTCAATTAAATCTCAGGGGACTTGGCGCGCAACGTACTTTGTCATTAATTGACGGCCGTCGCCTTCCCTACGGTGACTCAGCATCCGTTGCAGTCAATATTGATCTTGTGCCTACCAATCTCGTTGAGCGCGTTGAGGTCTTAACCGGCGGGTCATCAGCGGTTTATGGTTCAGACGCGGTTGCTGGGGTTGTAAACTTTATTCTAAAAGATGATTTCGAAGGTGCGGAATTAGATTTGCAGTATGGTTTTGCTCAAAGCGGCAATAATAATTCTGTTATTGAAGAAGTGCTGAGTGCTAACGCGCAGCCTATTCCTGGAAGCGTGACTGATGGAGAAGAGATTACAGGATCCATTACTCTGGGCGCGAACACAGATGATGGCCGCGGCAATGTCGTTGCTTATGCCTCTTATCAGCAACGGGAAGACATTGTGGGCGCTGACCGAGTTGGTTCTGCATGTACCTTGGGCGGCGGCTCAACGAACGGCTTTGGCTGTGTAGGCTCTTCGAACTTCCGCAGATTCAATAATATTGCAAGTTTTGGCCCTACTGACTTCTTCCAGCAGGAAGACGGAACATTCACTCAGTTTATGGGCGGTCCGGCTGAAACTTTCAACTTCGGTGCGTCGAATTTCTTTCAGCGCCCATCAGAACGTTTACAAATTCACACAAAAGCAACTTACGAAGTTTTTGACGGGCAGGAATTATTCGCAGATTTGGGTTTCACACAAACAACATCTGATGCCCAGATTGCTCCAACGGCGTCTTTTGGCTTCTTTCAGCGCAGCATAAACTGTAGTAACCCATTGCTTCAGGATCCTGTCACAGTAGACGGTCGATCTGTCGCTGAGGCTGTTCTACTCTGTACTCCGGCGCAAATCGCAGCCGATTTAGCCGACCCGGGTTCTGTTGTAATTGACGGAATTACAGCAACGCACCGTAACGTTGAGGGCGGTTCAAGGAATTCCCGCCTAGAAAATCAGGCTATTCGTTTTGTAGGCGGAATGCGCGGAGAGTTAGATGGTTTCGAATACGAAGTTTTTGGCCAGTATTCTGAAACGAATGATCAGGATACTTCGACAAATGATTTCTTGATAGATCGTCTGGCCCAGTCTCTGCTTGTGACGACAGATGCAAATGGAAATGCAGTTTGTATTGATGACTCAAATGGTTGTGTGCCGTATAATATTTTCCAGCGTGGACCGGGCGGCGAAAGCCTTGTTACGCAGGAAGCTCTGGATTTCATCCAAGGTGTCGGTATTACGACAGGACAAACGGACCAGTTTGTTTTTGGTGGCAATGTTCAAACTAACCTAGCCGATTTTGGTATTTCGTCGCCATATGCTGAGGACTCAGGTGTTGGGCTCTTGGTTGGATTAGAATATCGTAAAGACGATTTAGAAGCAACGCCTGATCAAATTAGCCAGCGCGATGATGGTGGCTTTACAGGTGTCGGCGGAGCAACGCTTCCCGTTGCTGGTGAGCTAAGCGTTCTTGAAGCATTTGGTGAACTTGAAATTCCATTAATCACAGGCGTGCCGGGCGTAGAAGAGCTTGTGTTTAATGGTCAATATCGTTTTTCTGATTATGATGTAAGCGGTAACGGCGTTAACAACAGCTTCGATACGAATACTTATGGATTGCAACTTACATGGGTGCCAGCCGACTCTATCTCTTTACGGGGTCAGTTTCAGCGTGCTGTTAGAGCTCCAAATGTGGTTGAATTGTTTACAACGATTACGACGGGTTTGCCGGAACTAAGTGTGGCCGGAACGACGGCTGCAGGTCAAAATATATTTGATCCTTGTTCGAGTACTGGAGGTGCTACACCTCTTCGGTCCTTTGAAGAATGTGCACGTACTGGTGTTACCGCGGGCCAATTCGGGAGTATACCTGATATTGCAGCCGGTCAAACACAGGGAATATTTGGGGGTGAGCCAACTCTTACGCCCGAGAGTTCTGATACGTTTACTATTGGGGCCGTATTCACACCAGATTTCATTGAGGGTTTTAGTGCATCAGTCGATTATTTCGATATTACCGTTGATGATGCTATTGTTCCTGGTATTGGCGCACAAAACATACTTGATAACTGCCTTGATACTGGTGAAGCTGTATTTTGTGACTTCATCCAACGTGATGGCGCAGGCTCTTTAAATCCAAGTGGGCCAGGTATTGGCTTTACTTTGATAAATCTAAATGCGGCTGAATTGGCTACGAGTGGGTTTGATTTACAGGCTAATTACTCCTTCGACACTGAAAGTTTTGGGGATTTAAGCTTCGTTTATGCGTCGACGATTTTAATCTCAGACGACTTCACGCCTTTTGACGGGTTAGATACGGATGAGTGTGAGGGGAAATTTGTTGGTCAATGTGGACAACCATCTTCGGATTACCGCCATCGTGCGATCGCCCAATGGGGGACACCAGTTGAAGGTCTTGATGTTAATGTGACCTGGAGACATTTTAGTGGTGTGGATAATGAATCATCTGCCCCTCTGCCGATTGAAGAGTCGTTAGGAGCTGCTAACTACTTTGATGTATCTGGTTCATTTGAAGTCATCGAAGGAATAAATGTGCGAGCTGGTGTGAATAACGTCTTTGAACATAATTTCCCAATTTCTGTTTCCGGAGGACCTGCTACTAACGGCAACAACAATACGTTCCCGGGAATCTATGACACAGGTAGGTTTGTCTTTTTCGGGTTAAACGCTAAGCTTTAACCCTAAGCTAAAACGGATGCTTTTGGCAGCAAGCTAATAAGCATGAGTTTGCTGTAGAAAGTTCAAGCAAGCCTCGGTTTAGGCCGGGGCTTTTTTAGTGTCTACTTTTGAATTATTCCCGTCTTAATCCGAACTTTGCGTCCTCTGAAATCAAATGAAACGCAGTGTTGTGTGTTGCTTGGCATCAAAATTGATTGACCAGTATGCCTCTCAAACGGGCCCCGGCATTTTGGATTACTTTAAGATTTCTGTTGAATTCGACCTTAGAAAAGACATCGTTCCGTGTAGGGTGTAAAAAAGCCTTCTTGGTTAGTCTGCCGTATCAGTTTCAGCGAGTCCGCTTTTGGGAAATGGAAATATCTTATCGGCGATTTATGTCACTGTAGAGTTTATATTCTTGGGTCTAAGTAAGGCAGGGAATCGAATAAACGAATATAAAAAAGGGCCATTTAGAGAGGCCCTTTTTTGTGTTTGAATCCGATTTCAATGCAATACGCGAAACAATTTTCGCCGGAATTTAATTAAGGGCCTCTTGAGCCAAATTAAATACGCCGGAAAACAGCTATTAGTTACCCGGCGAAATTGTTTACTTTAGCTCGGGCAGCAACGCTTTGAGCTCTTGATTGTGATCCAACGCTTGCCGGGCCTCAATCAGCATTTTCATCTCTGGAGAGTCCAGAAGTGCTTTGAAGGCCGCCAAATCTTGCTGAGACTGGACTGAGGCGCCCAGCATTTCCAGCACTTGCTCTTGAGGCGTTTTAGGTGTTGGATATTGCTTTAAACGTACCTTATCGTCACTTTCCAGTTCAATAGCTTCTTTGGCCAAGTTAATGGCGGTCATAAGCCCGCCAAGTTCATCGACCAATCCAAGCGGCTTCGCCTGCTCTCCGGTCCAGACCCGTCCCTTGGCAATGTCTAAAACGACATCGAGATCAATGCCTCGTCCATCCGCGACCTTGCCAGTGAAGTCTTCATATATATGGCCCATTTGCTCAGTATAGGCAGCCTTTTGGGCTTGTGTGAAAGGCTCGTCCCCGGAGAATACTCCAACAAATTCGCCGCCAACATCAATGGCCTCAATATTGTAACCGATGCGGGCATAGGTATCGCGCAGCGCGATTTTACCGCCGACAACACCGATTGATCCGGTAATTGTGGAGGGCAGGGCTACAATTTTATCCGCGTGGGTTGAAACGTAGTATCCTCCAGAAGCAGCATATTGGCCCATGCTGACGATGACAGGTTTGCCGGCTTCCTTGGCGCGCAAGGTTGCATTGTGAATTTGATCCGACGCCGTAGCCGATCCGCCTGGCGTGCTTACTCGAAAGACGATTGCCTTTACTCTCTTATCTTTGATGGCGCTTTCAAATGCATTTGAAACAGTATCGCCGCCCATTGAAACGCTGCCGCC
>CAYQNQ010000136.1:0-6671 GCA_964418815.1 uncultured Hellea sp. | reverse complement strand
ATAAATCCAAAGGGTAGAAGTCGTCCGTTTAGTCCGTGAGCTGCCGTGTTAATGTCGGGTATCATGGTAATGAACGAGACAGGGTTCCCATCAATCTCCCCGATCAAGAAGAGATCTGGATCAATGAGCGGTTTCATATCTTTGGCCATATGGTCAATCTGATCCTGAGTGAAGGGTAAAAACCCCCAATTTTCCGACCAGGCATCATTGAAAATTTCAATGGCCAGTTTGATTTCGGACTTAAATCGGCGCAAATTGACTTTGCGAAAAGAGACGCGTTTGTCCTGCTCGGCCAGTTTTACCATAGTCGTCGTTGTTCGCGGTCTCGGATAACCGGCGTGGAGATCTGCCTGGAAGGCATACATGTCAATGGCTTTCTCAAAACCGGCAGCCTCAATCATTGTCTGGTAGTAAGGCTTTCCAAAAGGCATCAGGACGACAGGAGGTGTGTCAAAGCCGTCCACCAACAGGCCTGTATCCTCATTGACGCTCCAATTACAGGGACCGATGACTTTTCGCGCGCCCATTCTTGCCAGCCAGTCCTGCGCGGCCGACAATAGTGCCTGACCCGTTTCCGCACTGTCTTCGCAGTCCCACAGACCAATATGCCCGGCGCCGTCACCATGATGATCATTATGGGCGCTGTTGATGAAGGCGGCAATCCGGCCCACGACCGCCTTGCCGCGCAGCGCCAGAAATTTTTGATCGCTAACGGTCTTCAGCGTCGGGTTTTTGGCCGGATCTAAATGGGCTTTTCGCTCAAAGCGCAGAGGCGCGCGCCAGTTTTCGTCGTCCTTGTAAAGGTCGTAAGGCAGGTTCAAAAACGCCTGAACCTGGTCGGAACTCGCAACTTTCAATATTTTTAACTGGCTTCCCGGCACAGATGCTCCCTAAATCGCTCAAGGCTTTTGTAGCGATAATATAGGCAGGTCAATATGAAAACTGCCGCATCCCGGACATTCACGAGGGTGCACAAAACTGTGAACTTTCGAAAAAATAACTTCAATTCATAGGGCAGATGAGTCAACACGGCATTGCGAAAGGAATGCATGGGCCTGCTAAACAGATATCTTTTTAGAAAAGCGTCGATCAACATTGTCGGTCTGATTGTGTTTGCGGTCTGCGTTTTACTGATGGAAAGACTGCTGCGCATTTTTCAGGCCGTGGCCAGTTCCGCAACGCCGGCGCAGGATGCGACAACCATGATCGTCAATCTGCTGCCCCATTATCTGGGCATGGCGATTCCCATGGCGCTGCTGCTCGGCGTCATCATAACCATAGACAGATTCAGCCGCTCCAGCGAGCTCACCTCGGCGCTGGGCTCGGGCGTCTCTCTGATGCATATGACGCGGCCGTTTATGACCCTGGCTGTGATATTGGCAGGCGCCGCCTTTTTGGTGGAAAGCATTGCTATCCCCATGGGGCGTTACCAGTACCGCCAGGCGCTCCATATGGTCAAACAGCAGTCCTACGCGGCAGTCCTCAGACAAGGCACAGCAACCACGGTCGAAAACCGCACCGTCATCGCCGGTACAGAGCGTGAAGGCAGCGCCATCGGGCCGGTCTTCATCTATGAAGAATTCCGGGAAGATGACGGTCAGCGCAATGTCCGCATTACCACCGCCTCGGAAGGCCAGATCGAAATCCGGGAAGAAACCCGGGAGGTCGTCCTGCAGCTCGCCAACGGGAAAATCCGGGCCATCGCCGAAGACCAGAGTCTGGACGGCGATTTCCAATTCACCAATAGCGACTTTGCCGTCCCGACGACCATCAATCCTTACCGGCGGCGCGGCAAAGAAGTCCGCGAGCTGACCTCCTTCGAGCTCATCAGAAACAGAAACGGTGAGGCTTTCCCCGCCGTCGAGCAAAACATCAATAATGCGGCGCTTCATCTGCGCCTCGCCAAGATATTTTTACTGCTCCTGCTGCCGTTTATCGCCGTGCCCTTTGGACTGAATTACGGGCGGAATCCATCCTCGGCCGGCATTTTTATCGGCGTCGTATTTATCGTGTCCCTGAACAAAGCGCTGGAGTTCGGGCAAAGCCTGGGCGCCAAAGGTGTGGTTCCGCCCTGGGCCGGCATCTGGCCGATCATCGCTGTCGTCGCGGCGCTGGCTTTTTTCCTGTTCCGCAAAAGCGCCTTTAAAATGGGACAACCGCCGCTCACCACATTTGGCTATTGGCTTAAGGACCTGTTCAACTGGCTCAAGCGCGACGTCAAGGAAACCAAAGACACGCTGTCACAAAGCACGCTGGAAACAGGGGCCTCAAGTGGAAGAACGGCCGAATGACCAAGTTTCTTCTCTACCTGTCCAAAAGCTTCCTGACCATCTGGCTGTCCGTCGTATTCGGCTTTCTGCTGCTCATCGGCCTGCTCGACTCCCTCGCCAACGGGGGAGACTTATTGTCAGGCGGCGGCAATTTCACAGATACCTTCCGGTATATGATCCTGCGCGCCCCCATCATCTTTGACCGGGTGTTTGTTTTTACATTAATAGTCGCCTCCTTGCTGACATATGTTCGGCTCATTCGAAATCATGAGCTTGTGGCTTTGTTGGGATTTGGATTTTCCGTTCCCAAACAGTTTTTCACGCTGACACCGATTATGCTGTTTTGTTCGCTGGCGAGCATTATCTTCATCAATTTCGCCATGCCCCCCGCCGTGCGCACGCTGCAGGCCTGGGGGATTGGCGAGTATAAAGTCAAACAAATCTCCGCCGACCGGCCGCTCTGGATCCAGGACGGGCTGGACGTGGTCATCGCTCGCGGCCGCCCCGGTATGAATGAACTCTCGGATCTGGAGATCTGGGAGCGTAATGAAAAGGGCGAAATCCTCGCCGGTGTCTGGGCCGACTGGGCTGTGTTTGACGGTGATGGCGGCTGGATCCTCAAGAAGAACGTTCGCCGCCTCGAAGTAGCCGGAGCCGAAGGTGAGCCGCGCAAAGCCGTGCCCGCCGAATATCTCCGCTGGGATACAAAACAAACGCCGGCGACAATCGCCCGCCTCGCCGCTGAGCCCCGGGACCTCAGCCTGACGGACCTTAAAAATTTCAGTGTCCCGGGCAATTCCGGCACCAAGCCGCCCTTTGCTTTTGAGTTCTGGTACTGGCACCGCTTAACCCGGCCTCTGACGGCAGTTCTGCTCCTGCTCTGCGCCATCCCGATAATGCAAAGAACCGGGCGGCAGGATACGGGCGACGTCGCCCTGATCGTCGGGCTTATCCTGGGCTTTGTATTTTTAATCATTGACGGGAGCATGGCGACCTTCGCCACCTCCGGCAGCCTTTCCGTGTTTTGGGGCATTACCTTCCCGCTTATAATACTGGCCTTTTTAGGGGCATTTCTCGCCCTTCGAACTGAAAGTCTTGGCAGGCCCGGAAAACTCCAGGAAACCGCGTGACGCCTTTGTTTATTATAAACCGGGCCAGCAGCCGTATTCGCAAAAAAGGCTCCCAGCTCGCCGATCTCGCGGACACCGCCGGTGCCCTCGTCATCGAGACCGACAACCAGGAAAAGTTCTGTTTCAATCTGACGGCCAGCCTGACTCAATCCCCGGACCATATTTTCATCGAAGGGGGCGACGGCACGGCGCAGCTGGCCATGACCGAATATTTCCGCCGTCGGCCCGAAGGCAGCCCCCCGGCCCGCTTCACCCTGATCTCCGGCGGGACAACCAATCAAATCGCCCGTAATATCGGCCTTAAGACCATCAACCGAGACTTGATGAAACATATTCTGAATATGGACAGGGATACGGTCCATGACCTGTCGCTTCTGGACATTGAAATTGACGATGAACCCTCCACATATGGGTTTTTGTTTTCCAGCGGCGCTATCCCTATGGCGACCGAAGTCTTCGAGGGCAAGGTCGCGGCCAATGACGGCAAAAAAGGTCCCGGTGCCGTCTACACCACCATTCTCTCGGCGCTCGGCCGCGGCGCAGACAAATCCGGCTCGCTTATGGAACCTTCGCCCATTAAGCTCGAAGTCAATATGAAAAAGGAAAGGGCCGTTGTTGATGAACCCCATCTGGGCACGATCACGACCACCCTGCCCGGCTTTATTCTGGGTATTGACCCGTTCTGGGGCAAAGGCGAAGCGCCTCTGCGCACCACTTATGTGAGCGGCAATAATCCCAAAATCATCCGCCTCGTCATGCAGGCAGCTTTTAAACAATTCGCCAAGCTCGACTCCACGGACGGGGTCGAGAGCTGGAATGCCGATCATATCGAAATGATTTATGGCGGCCCGACCATTCTGGACGGCGAAGCCATGCCGAAATCCCATAAGCACATAACAATACGCCCGTCCGAACCTGTGACCTTTGTGGCGTAAATGAACAGCGAGAGCCCAAGAAACGAAATACAAACAATTCTGGCCGCAGAATATGTCGAGCCCATCGCGCGCATTGAAGCCGTTTGCAAAGATATTCGCGCCCGTCATCCGGATCGGGTTCTGGGCTTTGTCTATTACGGCTCGAGCCTTCGCGACATGGAAGACCCGGAGAAAATGCTCGACTTTTATGTGCTCGTCGACAGCTATCGCAAGACCCATAAAAATCCGCTGCGCGTGCTCATTAATGCCATGTTCCCGCCGGCGGTTTATTATCACGAAATGGAGCATGACGTGGCCGACGGCGGGCGCGTGACCACCACCTGTAAATATTCCATCATTTCTTTGAAAGCCTTTGAACGCCGCTGTTCTCCTTCTGCGTTTTTGTCTGTGACCTGGGGCCGATTTTCTCAACCCTGTGTCATTCTGTTTCCAACTGACGAGACCATTGAAACCCGTATCCTCGCCGCCCGCGAAGCCGCCGTTCGCCATATGGCCGCCCAGACCGCGCCTCTGTTCGAGGGCAAAGCCAGCGCCTCCAAATTCTGGGCCCGAGGCTTTATGCAAAGCTACCGCACAGAGCTGCGCCCGGAGAGCTCGGAGGGACGCTCCGAGGAAATTGTGCTGCGCTACAAAGATCGCTATGAGGCCATCATGACCGCCCTCTACGGCGCGCCCGATTCTGAGGGTGAATACACACTCCCTCCAAATTCTACTTTTGGCGGCTCTGCCTTCGGCGCCAAAACCAAATGGTTCTTTCGCCGCGTTCTCGGCAAACCGACTACGGGCATTCGCATCATCTCCAGCGCTTTTACTTTTGAAGGCGGCTTTGATTATGTGGCCCACAAGCTCCAGCGCCATTCCGGGGTCAAGATCGAGGCGAGCCCGAGCCAGCGCAAACATCCTGTACTCTGGTCGCCGGTTCTCGCGTGGAAATACTGGCGCAAAGGGGCCTTTAGATAGAGCGGGCTTTTAGCTTGTCTGGTTTCGTTTTCAATTCAGTCTCATTTTGTCGTTTTACCTTTGTTGTCTTTCTCGTTTGGGCCACCGCTGCCCATATTTTCCAAGTTGCCAGGCGCGCCTGACGGTGATTTTTGCCCCTCGTGAGAGGGGCACAGGTTGCGGGGATTCTCATTCTTTCGAATAAGACGTGCCCGCTATGTTAAACGCGGCCCTCCTTTTTTGGGCCCCACCTCATATTATGAGAGGGAGGCCAGGATGCCCGCGTTAGGGCTTCATGAAACACGTACACCTTATACAGGATTGAAAAATGACTTACAAGGGAGTTTATGATAATATTCCTATATACATTTGTTCGCTATATCCCAATCCTTCCGCTCACCCCAGCCCTCATCCTGAGCCTGAGGGAGGACGGCTGGGGTCTAGGTGGAGCCTTCATCTCAAATTCTTTCGCAGTTCTGAAGTGAAACCATCAGGACACCTGGATTCCAGCCTACCTTCGTCGAACTCAGGATGAGGGCTGGAATGAGCGGATGGAGGGTTTGCGGAATGGCTAGTACATCACATTCATTTGCCTTATGCTCCGCCTATGAAAAAATTAGACACCCTAGAATTTGAGCGCGAAGGCCGGATCGCCATCATTCATTTGAACCGGCCGGATGCGGCCAATGCTTTCAATTATCAGCTCTCAAGCGAGCTTTATTATGTGGCAAAGATTTGCGACAATGACCCGGACATCAAAGCGGTTGTATTGACCGGGAAAGGCCGGTTTTTTTCCGCAGGCGGGGACGTCAAGGAAATGGCCTCTTTCGGCGATGAAGTCGGCGTAAGTATGAAGCGAAACGCCGATGAATTCCATAATGCGATTTCCACATTTGCCAGAATGAAGGCGCCGCTCATCATCGCCGTCAACGGCCTGGCCGCCGGCGCGGGGTTTAGCCTGTCCATAAGCGGCGATATTGTTGTAGCCAGCAGCACGTCCGAATTCCTCATGGCCTATACGAAAGCGGGGCTTAGCCCCGATGGGAGCTCTTCTTACTATGTACCCAGGCTGATTGGACTGCGCCGCGCTCAGGAATTGATGCTGACCAACAGGCAGCTCTCGGCGGATGAGGCGCTGGACTGGGGGCTAATCACTGAGGTTGTTGAGCCGGAACAGCTTATGGATAGGGCCATGGTTATGGCGAACATGTTGGCCGAAGGCTCGCTGGGCGCCAATGCCGCCGTGAAAAAATTACTGCTCTGCACATTTGATAACGGTCTGGAAACCCAAATGGAACTTGAAGGCCGGGAGATTTGCGAGCGCGCCAAATCACCCGATGGCCAAGAAGGCTTTGCGGCCTTCGCCGCCCGGCGCAAACCGGAATTTCTCTAGGCAA
>CAYQNQ010000135.1:1209-6675 GCA_964418815.1 uncultured Hellea sp. | reverse complement strand
TGAAAAACAAAATGCCGACTTGATCACAATGAGTGAATTTCCACACAATCTGACTAAAAAACAGCTAAGGCAAATCATCCCGGGCTATCCGTTTATCATTCGGCACGCAGAGTCCAAAGATGGACGAAGGCTGGGGAGCCTCAAAGTCGTGCTTAGCAAACGTAAAATAATTGATCGGGAATTATTTGTTGAGAACGGTGAAATGTATCCAAGGTCAATACTCCAATTCACTGTTGGTGAGGGGCAGCCGGGCGAGTATGAGTTTTATCTCACACATCCTCGAATTCCGCTCGCACGTGCCGGAGCACGCAGAAGAGATGAAGTTTTGTCAAATCTCAAAAAAATGACAAAAAAACAAAAACGATATCTCATAGCTGGCGATTTCAATCTAACGCCTTGGACACCGATGTTTAGAAGTTTACCCGGCAAACGCGCAGGGGATCCACGTTTTATATCTACATGGAAAGTTGGCAGAGAATTGCTTGGATTTCCGATCGATCATTTTATGGTTAGCGAAAGAATCTATGTCGCGGAGTCAAAAGTTCTCAATCCCATAGGTTCGGACCATCGGCCAATCCTTATTAGATTTGCTGTTGGTGATGATTAAACAGCAATGCGGTGATTAACCGGGTCAACTTGAGAAAATCTCGGACACCAGGTTTCCAGGCATTTTTTAATGACGTTTTGATTGATGGGTTTGGCGATGACATCATTCATGCCCGCTTCGATATACCGGGATTTTTGACCGGGCGTGTAGTGCGCCGTAACAGCTACAATCGGTATGGGCGGTTTGCCCACGCGTTTTTCGATTTCCCGGATTTGAAGCGTTGCCGCAACACCGTCCATAACCGGCATGCTGATATCCATCAGGATCAAATCATAGTGCAGGTTTTTGAAAGCCGTCACCGCTTCGGCGCCGTCTTTCACTGTATCCGGTGAGTAACCGGCTAAATTCAAAAAACCCCGAAGGACAGCAAGATTAATAGCGTTGTCATCTGCGGCCAAAATACGTAGCCGGTCCGATGATGCCGTCGATACCGCTGCTGTTTCCGGCGACGCATTGGCTGCGGGGACATTGCGCCTTAACGGAATGTACTCAGCAATTGCGCCGGTCAGATTTTCCGCTCGCCCGGGCCACTGCACAATATGAGAAACTCCCAGCGGCGCGAATGTTGGTAAATGTCCCATGGGATGATCTGGAGTCAGCAAAACCATTTTGGTTTCAGCAGTGCTGGGCACGGAGCGTAACAGACGAACAAAATCATATCCGCTCATATCGGGCAAAGAATAGTCGCAAATTACAAGTCCCAAAGGTGTACCGGACTCCCGGGCATGCCTTAAGACCGTCAGGCCTTTTTCGCCCCTCGTTACAAAAATTGGTTTGAGGCCAGCTTCCGTCAGACGTGTATTAAGTTCTGAACTGGCGAGTTCATTGTTTCGAATGACAAGAACGATAGCTTCTTCGAATATTTTTTGAGATGCGTTTAACATATTTTGGGACTCCAATTACCACATATACCCGCGATCAATCGCGAAATTGCCCCAATTGCCATACCAGTATGACAAACGCTTGATTTTCCCTATGAATGGAAATGATTATGTCTAGCTAAAGGAACATGGTTAAAAAAAATAAATTCGTCTAAAAGAGGCTTTTTTTTAAAAATAAACTAAAAGTATAGGCGTTAGATCAATTTAATCCGTGCAAATATCTTGCGAAAAATCCGATTTTGTGAGAGGTCAGGGGACCCATCGGGAGAGAGTCGCAAAATAAACGACCGCCGAAGGCGCAACCGCCACCGGAAACGCTCAGGCAAAAGGACCGATGACAGAACAGAAGCTGGAAAGAGGGCCTCATAGGTGAAAGGCCCCGCCGACGGAGTAAATCTCTCAGGCCCGCAAGGACAGCTGGTGGCACTCACGCGATTAATCGCAGAAAGTGCCTATGTCAGATTTAAAAACAACAAAACTTCATTCCAGACACGTCGCCGCCGGCGCCAAAATGGTGCCGTTCGCCGGTTATGATATGCCGGTACAATATCCGCTGGGGATTATGAAAGAGCATCTGCATACCCGCGAGCATTGCGGGTTGTTTGACGTCTCGCATATGGGGCAGTGTTTTCTCATGGCTGAAGACGGGACGTTTGAAACAGCCGCCAAAGCACTCGAAAAAATTGTGCCTGCCGATATTCAAAGCCTTGAGCCGGGGCAGCAGCGCTACTCCCAGTTCCTCAATGAAGAGGGCGGCATTCTGGATGATCTGATGATTTCACGTCTGGGCATGGAGGGTTATACCCACGCCCTTTATCTGGTGGTCAATGCCGGGTGCAAAGACGATGACTATGCCCATCTGGAAACGCATTTACCAAGTGATGTGAAGCTGATGGTTAAAGACGATACATTATCATTGATAGCTCTGCAGGGGCCAAAAGCCGCTGATGTACTTGGCGCTATGTGCCCGCCGGTCAAGGAGTTGGTCTTTATGACCAGTACAGATCTGCCCGTCGGCAAAAACGATATCTGGTGTCATGTTTCCCGCTCCGGTTATACGGGCGAGGACGGATACGAAATTTCCGTCAAACATGATGATGCTGAAGCACTGGTTGACGAGCTGCTCGCTAATGATGCCGTCGAGCTTATTGGTTTGGGCGCGCGGGACAGTCTTCGAATGGAAGCCGGGCTTTGCCTCTATGGTCATGACATTGATAAAGGCGTTTCGCCCATTGAAGCCGGTCTGTTCTGGTCCATTCAAAAACATCGCCGCAGCGGCACGGGATATCTAGGGGCTGAGCGCATTGCCGCTGATCTGGCCAATAAACAGAGCAAGCGACTGGTCGGTATCCTGCCTGAAGGCCGGGCCCCGGCGCGAGAGCACACAGAAATTCAGGATAGGGACGGCAACACCATTGGCGAGATTACTTCGGGCGGGTTCGGCCCGTCGGTCGGCGGTCCTGTCGCCATGGGCTATGTGGCGCGCAGCCACGCTAAAGCCGGATCAGATCTTAACTTAATCGTACGGGGCAAGGCCCGGCCTGCCAAGGTCGTGAAACTGCCGTTTGTCCCCCATAATTATTACCGCGGATAGGAGGAAGCGCCGCTATGAGTACATATTTTACTGAAGACCACGAATGGATTGCTGTTGACGGCGATGTCGGCACGGTGGGCATTTCCGACTACGCGCAAAACGCGCTCGGCGATATTGTCTTTGTTGAGCTGCCTGACAAAGGCGCGAGCTTTGCCAAAGGTGACGACGCGGCGGTTGTTGAATCCGTCAAAGCGGCCTCCGATGTCTACGCCCCGGTTGGCGGCGAGATTACGGAGACAAACGGCGCTTTGGAAGACGCACCGGAAACCGTCAATTCAGATGCAGGCGGCGCGGGCTGGTTTTTCAAAATGAAAATAGCGAATAAGTCCGATCTGGATGACCTCATGGATGAGGCCGCCTATAAGGAATATTGCGACGGGCTTTAGTAAGCGCCCAAAATTCCTCGCCCTTCGTCAAGCTCAGGGTGAGGAATTTTACTTTTAAACAAGTCCCTCATCCTGAGCCTGACGAAGGAAGCGGCGGAGAACAAAGTGAGCAAAAACCAAGCTGATATTTTGTTTGCCTTTTTATTGGCATTGTTAGTCCTCGTTTTTTTCTGGACTTTTTTTGGCCTAAAGGATCGGCTTGAATCTCTAAGTGTGCCTCAATTTATCGCTTTTGTTGGCCCGATAGTGTTCAGCCTAGTTGGCGCCGCTGTCCTTTCTCATTACCGGCCAAAATGGTTCAATGATGACTAAGTCGCTCCCCATACTCTTCTGGTCGATGGCGATCATCAACTTCCTGCCGGTTGTTTCGGCTGTGGCGCCGTCAAAAATGCAGGATCTATATGGCATATCGCCGGATAATTCTGACCTTTTGACGCTCCTGCAGCACCGGGCGCTTTTACTAGGCCTTGTCGGTTTGGCTTTGGCAGCCGCCGCTCATATGCCCGAACTCCGATGGCCAGCCTTGACTGGCGGCGTCATCTCTATGGGGTCTTTCGTTATTTTTGCCCTGGCCCGCGGACAGATGTCCGGGCCGCTCGGTAAAATCGCCCTTGTCGACATTGTCGGCCTAATCTTTGCGGCCATTGCCGCCTTCATATTAATTCAGTCCAGAGTATAGTTATGCGCTACCTACCCCTTAACCCCGGCGACCGGGCCGAGATGCTTTCAAAAGTCGGTGTTTCGTCTGTCGATGAGTTATTTGTCGATGTTCCCGAGGCCGCCCGTCTCGACAAGCTGATTGATCTGCCAAAGCATCAAAGCGAAGCGGCGGTCGAGCGTTATATGTCCCGCCTCTCGGCTAAATCCATGTCAGCAGGGTCAGTCCCGTTTTTCTGCGGGGCCGGGGCCTATAAACATCATATCCCGGCAACCGTGGACCATCTTATTCAGCGCTCGGAATTTCTCACGGCCTATACGCCTTATCAGCCGGAAATATCCCAAGGCACCCTTCAGGCCCTGTTCGAGTTTCAGACACAGGTCGCCATGCTGACCGGTATGGAGGTTGCCAATGCCTCTATGTATGACGGCTCGACCGCCTGCGCCGAAGCGGTCGTTATGGCCAACCGTGTCGCCCGCGGGAAAAAGAGCAAAGCTATTCTGGCTTCTGGTCTGCACCCCCATTACGCCGAAGCGACCGGTACCGTCGCTCAATATCTCGGCATCGATTTGAAGACACAGCCATGCACGCCGGGTTCGGATGCCAGCGCCATCGACCTGATTGATGAAGACACTTCCTGTATCGTTGTGCAGTCCCCCAATGTATTTGGCGAGATAATCGATCTGGAGCCGTTTGCCAAAGCTGCCCACGAAAAAGGCGCCCTCTTGATTGCTGTCTTTAATGAAGTCGTTTCTCTCGGCGCCATAAAAAGCCCGGGCGAACAGGGCGCGGATATTGTGGTGGGTGAAGGCCAGGGCATCGGCGTGGGTCTGAACTTTGGCGGGCCGCATGTGGGGCTCTTTGCCTGCCGCCAAAAGCTCGTGCGCTCTATGCCGGGCCGGGTTTGCGGCGAAACTGTCGACGCCAATGGGGACCGCGGCTATGTGCTCACGCTGTCGACCCGCGAACAACACATCCGCCGCGAAAAAGCCACATCCAATATCTGCACCAATTCCGGCCTGTGCTGTATGGCCTTTACCGTCCATATGACACTGCTCGGCGAAGCGGGCCTGCGTAAACTTGCGGCCCTTAATCATAGTAAAGCCTGTGAGCTGGCCGATAAGCTTTCAGCTATCGACGGCGTCGAACTACTCAATGAAACTTTTTTCAATGAATTCACCCTACGCCTTTCAAAACCTGCCGCAGAAGTCGTCGAAGCCTTGGCGGATAAAGATATTCTTGGCGGCGTCCCGCTCTCGCGCATGACGGGAGATCAGGAAGATCTATTATTGGTAGCCGCCACTGAAATAGTCTCAGACGAAGATATCGCCGCCTATGAG
>CAYQNQ010000135.1:0-1109 GCA_964418815.1 uncultured Hellea sp. | reverse complement strand
GAACCGCAGACCATGCGCCACTATGTGCGCCTGTCGCAAAAGAACTACGCCATTGATCTCGGCGTCTATCCGCTTGGCTCTTGCACTATGAAACATAATCCGCGGCTCAATGAAAAGGTCGCGCGCATGCCCGGCTTTGGCGATGTCCATCCGCTCCAGCCAGAAAGCACGGTGCAGGGCGCATTGGAGCTCATGCATGAACTGGCCCATTGGATTTGCACGCTGACCGGTATGCCGGCTGTGGCTATGACCCCCAAAGCCGGCGCTCACGGGGAGTGGTGCGGTATGGCCGCAATCCGCGCCAAACTTGACGCTGACGGCATGGATCACAAACGCCGCGTGCTTGTGCCCGAAAGCGCCCATGGCACAAATCCGGCCACGGCCGCTCAGTGCGGTTTTTCTATCGATGAAATCCCGGCCAATGATAAAGGCCGGGTCGATATGGACGCGCTTAAGGCAAAGCTCGGCGACGACGTTGCCGGCATCATGCTGACCAATCCCAATACATGCGGCCTGTTTGAAAGTGATATCATCGAAATTGCCGAGCTCATTCATTCTGTCGGCGGATATTTCTATTGTGACGGCGCGAACTTCAATGCACTCGTAGGCAGGGTACGTCCCGGCGATCTGGGTATCGACGCCATGCACCTTAATCTGCACAAGACATTTTCGACGCCCCATGGCGGCGGCGGCCCGGGCGCTGGCCCAACAGTATTGTCGGACGCGCTTAAAGATCACGCGCCTCTACCTTTCGTTATGAAAGACGGCGATAGCTATAAACTGGTCGAGCACAAAGACGGCGCCGGCAAAGCCAGCTTTGGCCGTATGTGCGCCTTCCACGGCCAGATGGGCATGTTCTCCCGCGCGCTCACCTATATGATGAGCCACGGCTCGGACGGCCTGAAACAGGCCACCGAAGATGCCGTGCTCAATGCCAATTACATTCAGGCATCGCTCTCCGACGTAATGACCCCGGCCTTTGGCGGTGTCTGCATGCACGAAGCTCTGTTTGATGACCGTTTCCTTGAAGACACAGGCGTCACCACGCTCGACTTTGCCAAGGCCATGATTGATGAAGGCTATCACCCCATGACAATGTATTTCCCTTT
>CAYQNQ010000134.1:0-6714 GCA_964418815.1 uncultured Hellea sp. | reverse complement strand
TCTGGATCTGGAGTATGTGGAAGACAGCGCCGCGCAGGCCGACGCCAATTTCGTGTTGACGGAAACCGGCGGCGTTATCGAGGTTCAGGCATCAGCAGAAGACACGCCCTTCACGGCGGATGAAATGGCCGAGCTCATGCGCCTCGCCGGTAAGGGGATTTCAGAGCTTTGCGAGATGCAAAAGAAGGCTGTTGGGTAAATCTTACATTGATCAAACTTAAAATTCGTTCTAGCGTTTTATGGGTTATGTGGGAGGTCTAAATGGATTGGAATTCTGTAATTTATAGTGGCATTGGCGGCGGGATTGGTGCTGCGTTGGGTATTACGATTGCCGCATTTATTATTAAATTTCTCAATAGAGACCCAGAAGACAATGAGGATAAAACTGCGTCAGGTATTAAAGGTGGCCTTGCGGCTTTAGGTGTTGTTGCAGGATTGAATGTAATGACAGGTCTTTATAAAAACATGACCTTGCCACGCATGCTTCCATTGGACAGGGCGGAACTGTATGAGTCCTTTCCTGTTGCCGAGATAATTGCCGATGAAAATCCAGATGCCTTTGCCCGTATGCTTTACCCAGTAGACAGGGCGACACGGAACGGATCCTTAGAACAAAAATATTTGAACGAGATGCGTGAAGTCTACTTCGAACTGATAGGTGAAAAAATGGCGGTAGCAAGCGCGGCTTCACTTAGGGAAGTTGAAAAAATTAAGCAGCGTCAATACCCTATATATCGGGCCAAAAAACCGGAGATCTGCACATTGATGTTAAATGGCGAACCTTTTCCAGATGTCAGCAAGATCATTGGTGAGGAAGAGGCAAAGTTTGAAATGAAAACCATGGCAATGCTGTTTAGAAATCCGGCTCGCCATAAAGACTTTGTGGTCGATTTATCACATGGTGAGACTTTATTTAATGATTTAATTCTCGAGGCCGTGTCGGACGCTGGAGTTAGTAATATTCGTCCGGAGATTATGGCTAATGGGGAAAACAATGCCGAGCACAAAAAGATCTGCGATCTTGGTTCTCACCTTTCGGAAACTATGTTGAAACTGAGCAATGAAGACTTTTTGCAGGCCTATGCCTACTTGATATCACCCTAAGCCTTTGTGCTAACCTATATCGACGATGCGGCCACTACTGTCGATGGCACGCACCTTCGTATAGCGGGGGTTTGATTTTCGGATTTGTTGCATCCGGCTCGAGATGTAATTGGCATTATTATCAAGCCCGGTGGCGCAGGTTTCCCAATAGCTTCCTGTAAAGCCTTCGATTTTTACATAATTCGGTGCGGACGGGGCAGGTTTATCGGAGTTTCTGGACGTGCCTCTGGCCGCTCTGGCGGCTCGGGAAGAGACTCCGCCCTCTTTAACCAGGTCTTTTATACCGCCGCCTATCAAAGGTCCGACTACGGCAAGAGCCTCTTTGAACTCTTTATCTTCTTTTTCCTTTTTGAGGCGGGCTTTTTCTTTATCCGCTGCCTTTTTCGCGTCGGCCTGCAGCTTTTCCTTGTGCGCAAGTTGATCTTTGTAATCATCCACAAAAGCGGCGATGGGCCGCTCACCGATGAGTTCGAAAATGCGCTCATTGGCCAGCAGCATGTCGCGGCCATCATAGATAATGGCTGGCTTTGTATGTGTGCCCACATCGGTCTTGACAGCTTTGGTATAAATCCGTTCCCAATTGCTCAAGCGAAACTTCCCGGCCTTGATGAAAAACAGCAAATACAGGCCCATAAAGAAAAGCGTCATATAGGCCTGCCCCATATTAAAACTGCCATCCAGATAGGCTGCGCCAGTGCCTAAGACGAGTAGAGCAATAAACAACCAGAGCAGCCAGGCGGCAAGCTTGCGAAATCCATAGAGGCGCGACGGGGTGATGTGATCGGAAAGGATCCGCAGCGGGCCGCCGCCATGACGACGTTTAAATTGCGGCAGGGCATCATTTGTCCCTTCCGGCGCCTGCGCAAATTTCGGGTTTTTGAGCTCCCATAAATGGCGGAAATCAAATTCCCGCAAATCCTGAAAAGTTATAATCCTGTTCATTCCATTCCCCAATGTTTGGAAAATTATAAGGTTTCAGCAAAAAAGTTAAGCGACCTAAGGTGTTGCGCCTACCACTTACCAGTATTCTCCATACTGGCCCAGGGCTCGGCTGGCTCCAATCGTTCGCCTTTCTGCAAGAGCTCGATGGAGATATTATCCGGGGATCTGACAAAGGCCATATAGCCGTCGCGCGGCGGGCGGTTAATGGTATAGCCCATATCCGAGAGCCGCTGGCAGGTCTCGTAAACATCGGCGACGCGAAACGCCAAATGGCCGAAATTGCGCCCGCCATCATAACCTGCTTCGTCCCAATTATGGGTCAGCTCAATCATGGGCAGGCCGGTCGGAAAAGGATACTGGTCTCCCTTCATTCCGGAGCGTTTTAGATCCTCGGGCGTGGCCAGAAATATCAGGCTGAACCGGCCTTCTTCGTTGTCGTAATGACGGAGCTTTTGAAAGCCAAGCCCGTCGCAGAAAAATTTAAGGCTCGCGTCCACATCACTGATGCGAACCATTGTGTGCAGATATTCCATGAATAGTTCCCTCTAATTTGCTTCCTTAATCAGCTCGTCGCGAAATGTCCGCGGCGCGTATTGATGATAGAATTTGGCCACTGCGAAAAAAATAATTCCCCAAAAAGCAATCAGTGCAAAATAGAGCATGAACTGCCAAATCAGGGTTCCCGGACCATATTCATAGGGTTTGCCGGACATGATCCAAATCGCCTCCGAGGCATATTCAAACAGACGAATAGCCGGGACGGTCAGGAGCGTCGCAGCGAGAATTCCGCCGCCGCGATAGATATCTTTGCGGGGCGCGTAAAAGCGCCGATAGGCCCGGACAAAACCGTCCCGGCTTATATTCATACCCAGGGCGTCGTCTTTTTCTCGCACGTCAAATTCCCGTCCGGCTTCGCGGGCGATTTTGCCATAACCGATCAGGCCCTTCACCAGAAAATAAAAGCCAATCAACAGCAAAAAGGCCAGAGTTGTCAGGGCCGAATATTTTCCAAGAATTTCCATGATCTCTATATTGTCGTCGCCGCCTGCAAGCGCAAGCGGATAATCTGCGCCTTTATGTATTTCCGGCCTTCGACATGGCATAATTCCGTGTTAATCGGCATCTACCGAATAGCTTTAATCAGGGAGACATCATGAGCAATTTAGTGGGTAAAATGGATATCCGAAACGAAGGCGGTCAGGAGACGGGCGTGCTGAACGGAAACTCGGCCAATCTGGCTCTGGGCGGACATAATGCGTCCGGGGATATTATCCTGCGCGACGAAGAAGGTATGGGCACAATCCATATTGACGGCGGCGACGGAGATATGGATCTGGGCGGCAATGGTCATGCGGGCCAGATCAATCTCAAAAACTCCGTCGGCGACACCACTATCGAAATGTTCGGCGCCTCGGCTAATATGGCTCTGGGCGGACATCAGGCGTCCGGCGATCTGGCTTTGCGCGACGAGGAAGGGGCACAGACCCTGTTTCTAGACGGCGGCGATGGTAATATCCGTGTGGGCGGCGGCGGCCATAACGGCGATATTGCGCTGTTTTCTGATGACGGATTGATGCGGATGCATATTGATGGCGGACGAGCCAATCTCTATCTCGGCGGCGAAGGTGCGGCCGGAGACGTGGCCGTGCGCGGCAAGGACGGCGATACGGTCATTCATCTGGATGCGGGCGACGGCGTCATCCGCGTCAAGGGCAAGCATGTGGCCACGGCTGACCATGTTTTTGCGGAGGGCTATGAGCTGGCGCCGCTGGACTCCGTCGAAGCGTTTATCGCGTCTAAAGGCCATTTGCCGGGCATTGCCACAGCAGATGAGATGCGTGAGCACGGCGTGGATTTGAACGCCATGAACGGCAAGCTTCTGGAAAAGATTGAAGAGTTGACCCTACATATCATTGACCAAAACAAGCGCATTGCAGCGCTTGAAAATAAACTGGGCTAGTAATTCAGGCTATCCTCGGGCAATGCCCGAGGAGTTTTAGGCTCCGGAGCTCGGTTAAGCTGCGGAAGCCGCAGCCTTGATGGTTTTAGCGATATCGGCTTCGCTCATGTCTTTTTTGATGACGCCAACGACTTTTTTGTCGTCCATATCAATCAATAACAGCTGGCCGGTTTTCACCTTTTTACCGAGCTGAGCTCTGACCGCTTTCGCGACTTTGGCTTTGCGGGCCGCGGCGTAGAATTTTTTATCATCTTTATCCGTGTAATCCAGCGTCACAAAAGCCGTATTGGCAAAGCTGTTATTGGCTTTGACCGTGTTGATCTTGGGATCCAGGACTTTGCAGCTGCCGCACCAATCCGCGTAAATCAGCACAGCGCCAAGCCGGGTGTCGGTAGCGGTCTGGCTGGCGGCGGGCGCGCTAGCCACAGGTTCCGCTGCGGACTCGGTTTTGCCTTTACAAGCGGCAACAGATAAAATGGACAAAGCGGCTAAGGCCAAAGCAAATTTTCTCATGAGGGCTCCCAAATAAAACTAGACCGACAATCTATCATACAGGGCAAGTCGGATTTGTCACAGGTTTGCGAAAAGTTTCATCATTAAAAATCCGTCATAAATTACCGAAAAATTACAATCCCTACATTCACTTTTTGTACAGGTAAATTATGGTTAACGGGCGCTAACGGGGCGTATAACTGGGACTACATAACCATGCGCTTTCCGCCGATACCCGTCAAAAAGGTCATCAAAATCGCTTTGATTCTAACATTGATCGGCGCCAATGTTTTTTTCTACACGTCAGGCTGATTATTTGGCTGATTATTCCGCGGCCATGGCAGACGCTGGGCTGAGCAGCCTGCCCATAGGCCTTTTCCCGTATCCTTCAACATAATCTGTTCCCGTCCAGGCGGGCTGACCGTTGATCATCACATAAGACACGACGCCGTCCGAACGGTTGACCAGCTGTTCGTGCTGAAACTCCTCGCGCAGAATGCGCTGTACATTGGCCTCCCCGTCATAGTCTTTGAGGGCTTTCGGGTTGACCACAATAAGATCCGCCGGCGCGCCCGGTGATAATTGCCCTACATCCAGACCAAACAGCCGGGAGACATCTCTGGTCAGGCGGCGCACCATATAGGCCACGCCCTGATCGCCGTCTTCAGCAGCGATTTTGAGCGCCCGCAGATTGCAGTCGTAAAAGGCCATATTGGTCAGATGCGCGCCGGAATCATTAAAGCCCGGTAGCAGCAGGGGATCCATTAAGAGCTTTTTGGTCATGACCGGGTCGCGGTTTGCGGTCACCGTGCTCCAGATAATATCATTGTCAAATGTGCGGATCATGGCGAGGACAAAATCCGCTTCGTCTTTGACGTTCTCAAAGCCCTCAGGGACGCCGTTCAGCGTGCCGTCTTTGAGTTTCTGGAAAATATCTTCAAAGCTCTGATGTTCCCAGGCGGCGACAGGGCATCGCTCAATATACATTTCCGAGAGGTCCCGGCGCAGGGCATAGTCTTCCCGGCGTAATTTCCGCTTGAGGCGCGCCGGCCCAAAGCCTGTTTTGCCTTTCATCCACATGGCTTTGAAACGCTTGATAAACTCTGGATCGTCCAGCAGCGCCATACGGCCGTCCCTGTCCTCCATGTCCAGCTCGATGAGCTCACGCATTTCGTCAATCTCTTCGGATAGGGGCGAGTAGAGCCCGTCGGACCAGATTTTAAACGGCGCGGCCAGGGCCTGCAGGTGAAAGTCGCCTTTGATAAAGCGGGAGTTCAAAACCCGGGACAGAGTCTTGGCCAGTTTGACCAGAGACTTATTGGTATAGACATCGAGCGCGGCGACGACCGTGGCTTTCAGCGGTTTGCCGTGAAGCCGGCCGCTGGTCAGCATAAAAGTCTTGATGGTCCCGAACGGACTGTCCTTGGGCGGAGTGCCTTGCCAGACCCGGTCATAATCGCGAACGATATTGGTCAGGGCTTTGATCTCTTCATATTTGGCAAATTGTGTCGGAATTTGTTTGTTCCGGTTCGGATCATTGGCCAGAAAGTGAAACGGCAGGGCGTCGGTGGAAAATCCGGCATAGCCTTCATCCATGCCTTTTTTGAGTAGCGCTTTCATCTCGTCCAGCTCAGCCCCGGTGGGGTGACGGGAGACGCTATCGGTTAGGCCCATAACCTCGATGCGCAGCATGGAATGGGGAATCATCGGCACCACATTGGGGCCTTTGGGCCGGGTTTCCAAATGCTCCAGATATTCTTTAGAATCATTCCAGAAGACTTTATCCGCGCATTTTTTAAGCACATGTTTGGGCATGTTCTCGACCCGGGCAAAACAGGAGATAATCGGATCATCCCCGTCTTTGCGCTGCGCCCCGAAGGCCAGCCCCAATGAGCAATTGGACATGACCACTGTCGTCGTGCCGTGGCGGACAGATTCCGGAAGTCCCGGGGAAACTTCCAGCTCCAGGTCATAATGGGTGTGCACATCGACCAGACCGGGCATGACCCATTGATCTTTGCCGTCGATAACCTCATTGGCGCGGTCTTCGGGTATGCCCGTCCCGATTTCGGCGATGCGGCCATCTTTGACGGCCACGTCCACGACGCGGGGCAGCTCGCCGCTGCCGTCAAAACATGTCCCGCCCTTGATGAGATAATCGTAAGTTTTCGGCTTTATTTTCGACATGGCTTCAGGTTAAATCACCTGAATGAAAA
>CAYQNQ010000133.1:0-6717 GCA_964418815.1 uncultured Hellea sp. | reverse complement strand
TTCCCCAAATATCCCGCCTGATGAGTTTGCAGCCTGAACATTTCTCGCTCTCCGATCTGGATATGCGTACGCGGGGTATCTTTAAAGAGATCGTCGAGAGCTATCTGGAAAGCGGGCAGCCTGTCGGCTCGCGCACGCTGGCGCTCTCCGGCGGGAACAGCCTGTCCCCGGCGACCATAAGAAACACCATGTCGGATTTGATGCGGCTCGGCCTTTTGCAATCCCCCCATAAAAGCGCCGGGCGCCTACCCAGCCAAATGGGCTTACGCCTGTTTGTCGACGGACTATTAGAAGTGGGCGATCTGCCGAGCCGGGACCGCAAAGGTCTGGAGCGCCGCTTGTCCGAAGCTCAAGATCCGCAAAAGGTGTTTGAGCAGGCCTCGACCCTGTTGGCCGGGCTGGCCGGCGGCGCTGGACTGGTCCTGACACCTGAGGAGCTGAGCGCGGGCGAAGCCGTTAAACATGTGGAATTTGTCAATCTGGATCTGGATCAGGCTCTCGTGGTCATTGTTTACGAAAACGGCCGGATCGAAAACCGGATCATGGCCCGTCCGCCGGGATTACTGCCGGCGTCGCTGGAGCGGGCCGGAAATTTCCTGTCGGCGCGGCTCAAAGGCAAGCACCTGCTGGACGCGAAAACACAAATACTCAAAGAGATTAAATCGGGCCGGGCGCAAATCGACCAGGCCGCCGCCGGTCTTGTGGCGCAAGGACTGGCCGACTGGACCGGCAGTGAACCGGCAGAGCGCTCCCTGATAATTCGCGGCCGGGCGCAGCTTTTGGAAAATATTGACGCTCAGGCTGATATAGAGCGGATTCAACTGTTATTTGAGGATCTAGAACGCAAACAGGAACTCATCGAACTGCTCGACCTGACCGAAGATGCTGACGGGGTGAAAATCTTTATCGGCACGGAAAACCCGCTCTTTTCTCTATCAGACAACTCTGTCGTTATCGCCCCTTACAGGGACAGCGACAAAAATATTATCGGAGCCGTTGGCGTTATCGGCCCAACCCGGTTAAATTATGCTCGCATTATTCCCATGGTTGATTATACAGCGCAGCTTGTTGGAAAACTTTTGCGCTAATAGGACTTAAAATGGCCAAGAAGAAAAAAGACAAAAACATGAAGACAGACAAGCTCCCTTCGGATGCTGAACTGGACGCTTTGCTGGATCAGATAGAAGGCGGCAAGAAGACCTGGGCCGAAACGGATCTGGGCGATGAAAGCCCCGCGCCTGACGATGAAGAGACGGCGGAAGATCAGGCGTCAGAGCCTGCCTCCGATGACCGCGTCGCCGAGCTTGAGATGGAAATGGCCAATCTGAAAGATCAGGCCCTGCGCGCCATGGCCGAAGCCGAGAATGTCAAAAAACGGGCCGAGCGCGAAGTGGCTGCAGCCAAGGTGTACGGCGTCGAGCGCTTTGCCACAGATGTTTTGTCCGTGGTTGATAATTTGGGCCGGGCACTTTTAACGCTTGAAGGCACGGCCAAAGACGATTTGGGCGATAACGCCAAAAACCTGCTCGAAGGCATAGAGCTGACCGAAAAGAACCTCATGGCTGTCCTGGCGCGGCACGGTATTAAATCCGTCCCTGGAAAAGGATCCAAATTCGATCCCAATGTCCATCAAGCCGTCGCGCAAATCCCGTCTGATGAAGATAAAGGGTTTGTAGCCGAAGTGATGCAGGTCGGCTTTACCATTGGCGAGCGGACACTCCGCGCCGCCATGGTGGCCGTCTCTACGGGTAAACCCAAATAAAAAAGCCGGCAAAAAGCCGGCCTTTCTAAAATCTGTCAGCGCTGATGGCTATTCGTCGAAGACCGACTCGATCATCATGCATTCATTCTTTTCATTCAGATAACTTCCATCCGGACAGGTTGGATAGTTGTAAATTTCTTCCGAAACAGCTTCGGGCTCGTAAAACTCACCGGCCAGATGCTCAAAAGTTTCAGTTTCAAAGAACATACATGTGTTGTCTTCGGTCATATATGTATCTTCTGGACAATCCGGACCCGAATTAAAATTCGTAAAATCCGTTGACGCCGCCGGTAATTCCGGAAGCTCCATCAAATCCGACTCGAGCAGCATGCAGCTATTCTCCGCGGTCAGATAAGCGCCTTCGGGACAAGGTCCGTCAGATTTGACCATGGCCGGCTCAAAAGACACGTTTTGCGGCTCAAAAGAGCCTGTATCTTGTCCAAATGACGTGGATTTATACATACCAACATCGGTTTTATAGATTCCTTCCGTTGCCGAGGCGTCTGTCGTCAATACAGGGCCTTCCTGAATGGTCTTGGACTTTCGCAAGGACAAAAACTGCGTTTCTTTGGACATCATATCGGCAAAATCCGATACTCCCGACCAGATTGAAGAGCATCCCGTCAACGAAACACCCGCGCATATAAGCATAGTTAACTTTACGACTTTCATATAAGTCTCCTCCAAATGAGTAGGCGGTGATGCAATCATCATGCCGAAAAGCTCACGTCTATGTGAAATCTTGTTAACTGTGTCTGTGAATGTTTGTGGTATGGAGGCTCAACTATTTTTACGAGGCTACCATGCGAAATAAATTGAAATATACACTCTTAATACCCCTGTTTTGGGCTTGCAGTGCGCCGGCCGTATCGCAAGATCAAACAGCGGCACAACCCACAACTTACGGAAGCGGAAGCGAAGTTATGGCTGTAAAAGATACATCCTGGCCCGTTGTCATGAAGAAATATCTTACAGCCCCTGACGCTGGCGGTCTGGTACGCATTGATTATGCGCGCCTTAAAAATTCGCCGGAGCGGGCATCGCTGGATAGCTATATAAAGCAGTTAGAGAGCCAAAACCCGGACGCCTTGAGCCCGGACGCCGCTGTCTCTTATTGGGCCAATCTCTATAATGCGGTCACGGTTGACGTCATTCTGGATAATTACCCGGTAAAATCCATAAAGGAAATAAAGTCCGGCGTATTCAAGCCCGGCCCTTGGGACCTAAAACTCATAACGGTCAATGGAAATTCCCTGTCCCTGAATGATATTGAGCACGGAATTATGCGTAAGCGTTATCCATCGCCTCATGTCCATTATATGGTGAACTGTGCCAGCGTTGGCTGCCCCAATCTTTGGGCCGGAGAATGGCGCGCAGAAACCCTTCAAGCCGACAGAGAGCAGGCTGCAAGAGATTTCATTAATTCTCCGCGCGGCGTCACTGTCAAAAATGGCAGCCTGACAGTCTCATCCATCTACAAATGGTTCAAAGAGGACTTCGGAGGCAACAAAGCCACAACAGTGAGACATATCCGCCAATTTGCGGACAAAGATCTGGCAGCAGCCATTGACAGCGGCGCGACCATTCGCGGCTATGAATATGACTGGACATTAAACGGGGTTGGTCATGAGTAATTCACATTCAGCCACTATAGCCGACGTGAACATGGAGACGACTGTGTCAGAAACTAAAGAAAAAAAGAGCCTTGTTAAGCGGCTCTTGCCGCTCGCCGTTATCGGCGGCGCTCTTGCGGCCTTCTTCGCTTTCGGCGGACCTGAATATGTCAATCTGGAAAGCTTGAAAGCAAACCGCGAATGGCTTGCCGGATTTGTTGAAAATAATTTCCTTGTGGCATTTCTAGGCTTTATCGCCCTTTACGCCTTACTCGTCGGGATTTCTTTCCCCGGCGCGGGTTTCCTGTCTATTTTTGGCGGTTTTCTATTTGGAACGCTGACCGGGACATTCGGTATTGTCATTGGCGCAACCATTGGTGCCTGCATTATTTTCTGGGTCGCTCGAAACGCTATTGGCGGTAATCTGGCCGAAAGAATGGGCCCTTATATGAAAAAGTTCGAAGAAGGTCTGAACAAAAACGAAATGTCTTATCTGTTCATCCTTCGCCTCGTACCCATCTTCCCGTTCTTCGTGGTCAATGTGGTCCCGGCGCTATTTAATGTGAAGTTTCGCAACTATGCCATCTCGACTTTGCTCGGCATTATTCCTGGATCTTTGGTCTATGCCTCTATCGGAGACGGCGCGAGCGCCATTTTTGAACAAGGCGGAGATCTGAAGCTCTCCGGCGTCATGACGGAACCGCGCGTTCTGTTCCCGATTATCGGTCTGGCTGTACTGGCCTTGATCCCGATTGTTTACAATAAACTCAAGTCCCAGCCAGCATAAGCTGGCGGGCATCCGTTCTTATATCTAAAAAAATTCCCCCGAGAGAACAATCATGACTTCCAAAACGCATTCAGGCGACATAGAAGCTTTGTATAAAAATCCGGCCAAGACGGGTCAGCAAGCCTCAACAGAAAAAGCGGCAGCGACCTCTAATTCCGAAGGGACCAACATGTCTAAGAAACAATATGATGTCGACCTCTGCATTATCGGCGCAGGCGCTGGCGGGCTTTCGATTGCTTACGGCGCCACGCATCTGGGCCGCTCTGTCGTCCTGTTTGAAGCTGAGGAAATGGGCGGTGACTGCCTGAACTATGGCTGCGTCCCGTCAAAAGCCCTCATCAGCGCGGCGAAATATGCCCACGCTCAGGGTGCCGGCGCTAAAATGGGTATCAAGCCATCTAAAGCCAAAGTCGATTTCCCCGCCGTTAAGTCTCACATTCAAGGTGTCATCGACACCATCGCCCCTGTTGACAGTCAGGAACGCTATGAAGGTTTTGGCGCCACGGTCATTCGGGAACGTGCCCGCTTCAAAGACGCCAAGACCGTCGAATCCGAAACCACGGAAGTCCGGGCCAAGCGCTTTATCGTCGCCACCGGCTCGCGGGCGTCTGCCCCGCCTATCCCCGGCCTGGCCGATGTGCCCTATCTGACCAATGAAACCGTGTTTCAAATTGAAGAGCAGCCCGAGCATCTATTGATTATCGGCGCCGGCCCTATCGGTCTGGAACTGGGCCAAAGTTTCCGCCGTCTTGGCAGTGACGTCACTATTGTCGACATCGCACCGCCGCTAGGCCGCAACGAACCTGAACATGCCCAGGCTCTGGTTCAAGCTCTCGAAGAAGAAGGTGTGGTTTTCAGAGCGCCCGTAAAAACGGAAAAAATATCCGGCAAGAAAGGCGGCATCACCATCCATCTGGAAGGCGGCGAAAAGATCAAAGGCACGCATATTCTGGTTGCGGCCGGACGCGCCCCGGCGGTGATGGATCTAAATCTCGATGCAGCCGGCGTCAAATTTGACCGCCGCGGTATCGAAACCGATGATTGTCTCAGAACCTCCAATAAAAAGGTATTCGCTGTTGGCGATACGGCCAAAACGCCGGAAGGTATTCCGCGCGGCGGCCTGACCCACGCGGCTGGATATCATGCCAAAGTCATCGTCGGCGCGTTTTATTACATGCCGCCCGGACTGAACCGTTTCATGGGCAAGGCCAATACCAAGCAAATGCCGGCGGCGATCTATACCGCACCCGAGCTGGCCAATATCGGCCTGACAGAAGCCAAAGCCATTGAGGCCGGGTATAATGTCAAAGTGCTGAAATTTGAGTTCGAGGAAAATGACCGGGCTATTGCCGAGCGCAATCGCGGCGGCGAAGTGAAAATCGTTGCCACCAATAAAGGTAAAATCCTCGGCGCGTCTATTATCGGAGAGGGGGCCGGTGATATGCTCCAGATTATCTCTGTCGCCATGGCCAATAAAATCAAAGTTGGCGGGCTGACCAAAATTATTTCGCCTTACCCGACCCGTTCTGAAGCTGTGAAACGGGCTGCAAGCTCATTCTATACAGACACGATTTTCAGTTCCAAGTTTCAAAAGCTCTCGGGCTTCTGGACAAAATTCCACTAGACTTACATACTCTCCCCTAAATACAGGGGAGAGATTATGTTCATCGGACATTACGGACCGGCCGTCTGGGATACGCAGCGCGGCACCGGCAAGCCGCTTATCAAACTTTGGGAAGCATTTCTCGCCGTTCAGGCCATGGATCTCATGGCAGGTGTTTTGGTCATGTTCGGCATTGAAGGTACGCGTCTGAATGCGGCCGGCGAACCGATCTTTCATGTGCCCTGGTCTCACTCTTTGATCAGCTCTATTTTTATCGCTGTCGCCGCCGCTGGTCTATATCGGGTTTTTCGGCCTAAAGCCTCCGGCAAAGCCATGGTCGTCATCGGTGTTTTAGCGTTTTCCCACTGGGTGCTGGATCTGGTTGTCCACCGGCCTGACCTGGCACTTTATCCGGGTAGCGAGACCCTGCTTGGCTTTGGCCTTTGGAATTTTCCGTGGATCGCCTTTGCTCTGGAAGCCGGCCTATTAGCCGCGGCGTTTGCCTTCTGGCAAAAAGTGACCACCCCGAAAAACAAAAAATATGATTACGGCATATGGGCGCTTTTTTTACTCATGGTTGCGACGCATTTTGCGGCTATTGTGCATCAAGGCCTGCAGGTTCAAAATGGAAGTTTTGATATCAATGACGCGCCGCCGGATCTCGCGCAGGGAATATCGTTCCTGGTCGTTATCAGTCTCTTCGCGTTTTTAATCGGCCTTATTGAGCGGGGGCGTCCGTCCAAATTTGCGGCTCAAAATTTATAGGCGACCGCTGCGCCGCCGAAAAACTGATCGGCGCTCCCCCGTTCGGTCACCAGAGGCGAATCCGCCGCGTCGCCCGTGAGCCGGTCATAGCTGCCAAACACGGTAAGCCCTGCCGTATAGGAAAGCGGCATCAAAACACTGCCGCCAATGCCGTAAGAGATGATCCCGCTGCCCGTGTCGAAACCGG
>CAYQNQ010000132.1:0-6725 GCA_964418815.1 uncultured Hellea sp. | reverse complement strand
GCATTATCGGCAATCGTATCCTGAATTTTGACCTTCCAGTCTTGAATGCGGCTATCAACGATTTCAAAACAAGGCTGTACATATTCGGTCGCCGCCAAAACATCCTTGCCGGTCACGCCCGGCCCCTTAAGACCTGATTTCAGTTTGAAGGCGATTTCGGCTTCGGCGCGCGGCGCGATATGATTATCCATATAGACTTTGCCATCCGACCACATGGCATCGGTCAAAAAGCCGAAATCTGGCTGAAACACGCCGAGCATGTTTTGCACGGCAGGCGATGTCACGCCGATTTTCTTTCCGACAACAGACTCTTTGTTTTTCTTGAGACGCGTTTTTAGAAACGCCAGCGATATATGATAGGCGTCATCGATGGTGACGTCCGGGTAGCGCTCAGTTATGGGCCCTATGGGGTTTCCGGACTTCAGAGAGGCGAATAATTCCTCTCCAATTTTTTGGTGTGAAAACCCCATTTATCCGGACCTTAAGAAATCAATAGAGGTTCGGTTAAACATCTCCGCATGTTCGATCATGACCCAGTGGCCGCAAGCATTGACCTCAATCAGGCGTGAGGTTTCATTGGCCTCGATACATTTGGCTTTGCCTTGCGGCGGCATGAAATCATCCTGCCGTCCCCAGAAGGTCAGGATAGAACAGGTCAGCTCCTGCATTCGAGAGCCGAGTTCCGGCGTTTTCATGGTTGTTAGAACTTCTTTGGGCTGAGATTGCGATATGGCCCAGCGCATCTCGATCAGTTCGTCTGAGGCGTGCGCGTCATCATAGGTAAAGAGCTTGAGCACTTCTTTCTGGGACTCTTTGGAGACCCCGGCCGCGTTGATTTCCATCATGCGCCTAATGCCCGGCATGGGCCAGTAAGCCGCCTGTTCTTCCAGACAGCCTGGCCCCATAAGAATAAGCTTGTCTACAAATGCAGGGTCATCCAGTGCAATTTGGATGGCAATTCCCCCTCCCAGAGAATTGCCAACGAAATGGCACTGACTTACGCCCAGCTCTTTGAGACCCGCTTTGAGCGTGTCGCAAAATAGCTGGAGCGTATAATCGCCTAAATTCAGAGGCTTATCCGTATATCCGAAACCAATGAGGTCCGGCAGCAGAACGTGAAACCCGGCGTCGGCAAAGCTTTGCGCGTTAAATCTGAAATTCGCCCAAGCGCTATTGCCCGGCCCGGAGCCGTGCAAAAAAACAACTGTCGGATTTTGAGCCTCGCCGAATTCCAGATAATGCATCCGGATGGGTCCGGCCTGCACATATTGTCCTTCCGGCGGACCGCCGGGAACAGGCATTAGACGAAGACGTCCGTGTTATCCCCGCCCAGCATGACCGCGCCCCAGTTCCGAGCAAAGCCGATGGGGTTATTGGCAACGTGAGCCCGGGCAATGTGAATGTCATGCCAGATATCCTGAATGGGCGAGCCGTTAAAAACACTGCGTCCGCCGGCCACATCAAATAACAAATCGACGGCCTTTATCATGCGCTCAATCACAAGGCTGGCCTGATAGCGATACTGAATACGTTTATCCATGGGGATGTCGATATCGTTTTCTACCATATGCATAAGCTCGTCGAAATTGCGGTACATAATAGCTTCGGTTTCGTCGATGAGATTGGCGCATTCCGCAACTCGGCGAGTGACATCAGGGTCACCCGCCAAGCGCGTCGGATCGGTCGAGCTTCCTTGCGCGTTCTCTATAAACAGTTTGAGGGCATGTTTGGCGGCCCCAATAGCCGGCGTGCACACGACACGGACAAACATTTGCGCCCACGGAATAGAATACATGGGATTGTCTTGATAATGCTTGCGCATAAACCCGTCCATCTGGTGATGGGTCCGGTATTCCGGCACGAAAACCGGCTTATCGATGACAATATCATTGGACCCTGTGGCCTGCAGCCCCATGGCGTTCCATGTATCTTCAATTTCATAGTCCGAGCGCGGCAGCAAAAATGTCCGGTAGTGGATGTTTTCCTGTCCCTGGTCAAAAATCAGTCCGCCGAGCAATACCCAGTCGCAATGATGCGATCCGCTGCTCCAGCCCCAGCGGCCGGAAAAATTAAACCCGCCCTCGGCTGTTTCAACCTTGGCGCCCGCCGGATTATAGGAAGAACTCACCAGCGTGTCCGGGCCATTGTCGTAAACGTCCTTGGCCGCCTGCGGATCCATCAGGGAGAGCTGGTAAGCGTGGACCGCGATAATGCCGGAAATCCAGCTGGCCGCCATATCCCGCTCGGCCATATCAATAGCGGCTTTGAATATTTCATTAGGGCGGCATTCCAGCCCACCATATTGCTTGGGCAGGAAGGACCGATAAAATCCGGTATCGCGGATAGCCTCGACAACCTTTTTGGGGACCTGACGCGCCTCCCGGCCTTCCGCCGCGCACTCAGATATAACATCAAGCGCGCTGGACACATCCAGTGTGCTTTCGCCAGCGACATTTTTTAATGCAGCTTGACCCATGATTTCCTCCATCCAATTCAAGGATAAGAGTAAACTGCAAATGCGCATTTTTCAACGGCATTTGGTACGCAATTTGTCCATATTCGGGGCTTGAATGCCCGTTTTGCGTAGTTTTAAGCTGTTTTTTCGACGTTTTTGAGCTGGTACTTCAAAATTTTACCGGATGCATTTCGAGGCAGTGACTCGTGGAAAGTGACCCCGCGGGGCACTTTGTAATTGGCCATATTTTCACGGGCCCAGGCGATAATATCTTCAGGCGTCATCTCGCCGTCGCTGACCAGATGAGCGTGGGTCACTTCGCCGAGTCTTTGATCCGGCATGCCGACCACTGCGACGTCTTTTATTTGGGGATGCTGGAGAAGCTGTTTTTCTATTTCGGCCGGATAACAGTTAAACCCGCCAACGATGACCATGTCCTTTTTCCGGTCGGTCACTTTGATATATCCAGCGGCGTCTTGAATACCGATATCGCCGGTTTTCAGCCATCCGTCCGGCGTGATGGTTTCTGCCGTCGCTTTCGGATTGTCCAGATAGCCCTGCATGACATTAAAGCCGCGAATCCAGATCTCGCCCTGCGCGCCTCTTTCCACTTCGTTCCCGCTATCGTCAGCGATTTTCAGCTCGGTTCCCGGCAGAGGCTGGCCGCATGTGGTGGCAATCGTTTCGAAATCATCGCCCTTTCGGCACAGGCTCACGACGCCGGTCGACTCCGTCAGGCCGTAAGCCGAGAAAACATCATCAATACCGAGATCTTCATGCATGCGCCGGATGAGGTCAACGGGAATGGTCGTGGCCCCGGTTGTCGCCACTCTGAGCGACGAAATATCGTGTTCGCTGCGTTCAGGGTGGTCCAGCAACATTTGAAAAATGGTCGGCGCGCCCGGCATAACCGATATCCGGTGTTTCTCGACCTGCGCCATAACGGCCTTCGGCTCATAGACCGGCATGGGGTAAACGGCGCAGCCCACAATCAGGCAGGCCAGCCAGCCAGCCTTATAGCCAAAGCTGTGAAAGAACGGATTGACCACCAGATAGCGGTCATTTTCATTCATACCGATGGCCGAAGTGAAACTCTCAAACACCTCGACGTTTTGGCCGTGAGTGGTCATAGCCCCTTTAGGCGCGCCGGTCGTGCCGGAGGTAAATATAATGTCCGAAATATCACCTGACCTGGCGGCGAGTTTCTGAACAGGGCCGTCCGCCTCCGCCATGAAGTCAAAAAACGAATCCGGATTATGCTCATCGCGCAGCAAAACGATATGTTTTAGGCTCGGGAGTTTTTGGCCGTCCAGCATGGCCGGATAATCATGACCCAGAAAACCTTTGACCGTGAACAGCATTTTGCATTTAGCGCGCCGCAGAATATCGGCCGCCTCCCCGCCCTTATAGCGTGTGTTCAGCGTGACCATAATAGCGCCCAGCATTTGCCCTGCTAATGTGGCCACAATCCACTCGGCGCAATTGGGGGCCCAGATGGCAAATCTATCGCCTTTTCCAATGCCGCGTTTCTTCATAGCGCCGGCCACCAGACGGACCTGGGCATCCAGCTCAGAATAGGAAAGTTTGATATCGCCGTCCACTATCGCCAGCGCTTTGGGGCGGCGGGCAGATTCGCGAAACAGGAGGCCGGGGATGGTCGTCATTAAATATCCATTTTTCTACGCATTTCGCGAGTTTGACTATACATTCAGGCCGTTTTGCGCAACAAAGACGGCAATAAATTACGCACTTCATGGTTTTTGGGAATGGGCTTTAACGGCAAAACTATATTGATTACGGGCGGCTCCCGCGGGATTGGCCGCGGCATATTGCAGGCCTTCCATGATAAAGGGGCGAACATCGTCACTTGCGGGCGGCGTGAGCCCGAAAATCTCCCCGAGAATTCCCACTTCATGTCGCTGGACATTCGAAAGCCGGAGTCGGCTGAAAAGCTCATTCAGTTCACCCTTGAGAAAACGGGCCGTCTCGACTGCCTTGTCAATAACGCCGGCGGGACGCCTATGGAAGACGCCGAACAAACCAGCGCCGAACTCCTGGATAAGATCATGGCGCTCAATCTGATTTCCCCCATTAATCTGGGCCGTGAGGCCTACGCGGCTTTGAAAAAAGCTGGCGGCTCTATCATTAATATATCCAGCGTCTCCGGCGTGCGTCCGTCGCCGCACACGGCCGCCTACGGCGCCGCGAAAGCCGGACTTCTAAATTACACCCAATCCGTCGCCATGGAATGGGCCCCGGAAGTACGGGTCAACGCCATCATCGTCGGTCTTGTGAAAACCGAAGCCGCAGAAAAGCATTACGGCGGGAAAAAAGGGGTCAAATATTTGTCGTCCGAACTGCCCATGGGCCGCATGGGGTCGCCGGAAGATATTGCAAAAGCCTGTCTCTTTTTAGCCGATCCCGCCAATGAATATGTCTCGGGGGCCTGCCTTGAAGTCCACGGCGGCGGCGAACCGCCTTCATTTCTGATGATTGCGCGCGAAGCTCATAAGCGAGGCGCATAAGTTTGGACGCGGTAAAAGCAGAACTGGCCATTCGCAATGTCATCGGCCTTTATGGTCTGGCGGCCGATTGCGGCGACATAGACACAGCGCTGGCCTGTCATAGTCAAGAAGCCGTTTATGTGGTGAGCAACCCCAGCGCCGGAAGAGATGGCAATGCCGAAGATTTACACCTAAAAGGCCATCAAGCCATTCGCCATATGCTCACCTCCGACATGCATCAATCACTTCTTCCCAACTGCGCGCATACGGTTGGTCCTCTCGTGGTTAAAGTAAACGGCGAAACAGCGACCGTGATGGGATATTCCCGCGTCTATAATCAAAAAGGCGATTTGCCCGTTTTGATGCGCCTCGCTTTTAACAGATGGAAAATGCGGCTCGATAACGGGCAGTGGAAAATCGCGCGCCGCGAAAGCCGGGTCATGGGAGAGGATAAAGCTCAGGACATGCTCAAAGCAAACGTTGGAGCCATGCTGTGAACAATTTTAAAGGCTGGCATATATTGGGCGCGAGTTTTGTTACGGCTATGCTTATGGCCGGGGCCACCTTTTACTCCTTCCAGCATTTTGTCTCGCCCATAGAAGCCGAATTTGGCCTCAAGCGTGAACAGGTCAACCTAGCCATGATTGTCTTCTTGCTGAGCTCAGCCATCTGGGCAGCCATTGTCGGGCGCTTTCTCGAAAAAATTAAACCCCGGCCATTTGCGCTTATAGGATTATTGGCGTTTTCGCTCGGGTTCATCGCGCTTTCTAAAATGCACGATCCCAAATGGATGCTTGGCGTAATCTTCGGCCCTATTGGATTTGGCTTTACAGCCTGCGGCCCGTTCATGGCAAATGTTCTTGCGACAAACTGGTTTTACCGTATGCGCGGCCGGGCCCTGGGAATAGCCGCTGTCGCCACCTCAGCGGGCGGCTTTATTATCCAGCCCGTTTTAAGCTATCTCATCGCGAAATATGGCTGGCGAAATGCACTGCTTTATGTGGCTATTTTCATAGCCTTGCTGGCAGCATTATTGATCGCAAAATATTTTATCAACAAGCCTGAAGATATCGGGCAGTTCCCGGACGGGGCCGCCGAACCAGCACCCCAGATCACCACAGCAGGAAACCCATCTAAAATATTGAGAAATAGAGATTTTTGGATAATTGGCCTTGCCTGCGGATTATTGTTAGCTTGTGATCAGGCCCTGCTGATTTCTCTCAAGCCATTCGGCGAAGATCTGGGATTTAGCAATGCTCAAGCCACCCTTATTCCAACGCTTGTGGCCGGGTCCGCCATCGTCGGAAAAACCGGTATTGGGTGGATGGTTGAGCGGTTTGATAAACGCTATGTGTTTGCGCTAGTCTGTGCATCGAATATCGCATTTCTAATCACAGCCATTAGCGCCAACGGGTTCGTGCCTTTGGCCGCTATATCCTGCGTTGCGGGGATAGCCATTGGCGGCATTTATCCGGTCTGGACCAGTATTACGGCGGATACATTCGGCCGTGAATATTTCGCCCCGGCTATTGGCCTGATGAACCTGCTTACAGTCTTGCTCGCCGTTATCGCCATGAGCTTCATCGGTAAGTCTCATGATACCCATGGGGATTATTATACGGCCTTTAAAATCCTCATCCCCGTTGCAGTCCTAGCTGCCATTGTCATGATGTTTGTTCGGGTAAAACCCCTGAAAACCCTTGAGGACCAGTCATGAAACGAATTTTGATAGGGCTGGTCCTGCTACTGGTTGGTATTGCGCTCGG
>CAYQNQ010000131.1:0-6733 GCA_964418815.1 uncultured Hellea sp. | reverse complement strand
GGCCTTCGAGGATGTCAGCAGCCGCTCGCAAATCTGAAATTCGGGCATTGGTACAGGAGCCAATAAAAGCACCGTCAATTTTCAAGCTCTCCATAGATTGACCTGAGCTTATCGCCATATAGTCAAGAGCCTGCGCTTTATCCGTATCCGGGACGCTCCCCGAAACAGGCGTCACATCTTCCGGGCTCGTGCCCCAGGTCACCATAGCGGGCACATCAATCGCGTCTATTTTATATTCGATATCAAACTTTGCATTAGAATCGCTTTTTAGAGCCGCCCATGCCTTAGTCGCCTCATGCCATTTTTCCGGCGCATATTTGCGCCCCTTTAAAAAATCAATGGCTTTGTCGTCAGGCGCTATTACAGCCGTGAAGGCTGCAAACTCTACCGCAAGATTGCAAAGGGTCAGGCGGCTCTCAATGGACATGTTCCGAATAGTGCTGCCTGAATACTCGATCGCCATCCGCTGACCGCCTGCCGTGCCGTATTTGCCGATTATGAAGAGCGCCAGGTCCTTGGCTGTGACACCGGGCCTAAACTCACCCTCGACGGAAATCCGCATTTGTTTTGGCCTCTTCACCCGAAGCGTGCCCGTGACCATTGCATGCTCTGCATCCGTCGAGCCTATTCCCCAGGCCAGCGCCCCGAGCGCGCCTTGAGAGCAAGTGTGGCTATCTGGACAGACAAGCGTCATGCCCGGCTGCACTATGCCGAGCTCGGGAGATATCACATGAACGATACCTTGCTCAGGACTTAGGACATCGATCAGGTTGATGCCAGCGTCCTTAGAAGCTTGCCGCGTCGCCGTGATAAAACTTTCACCATCGGGCATGCGGGAATCGTTGGCATTTCGTTCAGAACGAATAGAAACAATATGATCCATGGTGCAAAAAACATGCTTCGGTCGCAGCGGCATCCGCCCCGAATCCAGCATGGATTTCAGCGCCACACTCCCCGTTCGCTCATGTAAAAACACCCGGTCAATAGCGACTAAATCCTCACCTGTGTCCAAGGTCTTGATCTTATGTCGATCCCAGATCTTATCAAAAAGCGTTCTCGCCATCGCAATATATATAAAGGCAGCCGCCCAAAAAGCGACTGCCTTTAATCAAACAAGGGGATTTGTTTGACTAAAAATCGAATCCGATATCAACGCCGTAAGTTGCCGGTTCCGCGGCAAATACAGCGATACCTGTTGCCGTTCCTGCGCGAAAATACTCTTCGTCGAAGATATTTTTCGCCCACAGGGCCACATTCCAAAAACTGTCTTCAGGCTCATAAGAAATTCGGCCATTGACCAGGGTCGGAATACTCGTAAAAGCTGACTCTGGTCCGTTAGCTACAAGACTAAAAGAATCATCTTCCCAGCTAATATCCCCGCTCAACTTCAGATCCCCTGAGCCTAATTGATGATTATAAATGACCGCCAGATTCCCCTTCCAATTTGGGGCATTTTTTAATTCAAGTCCCGCTGCGCATTCAACTGTTGCCACGCCCCCCGGACACGCTGCACCTTGATTGGTCAGTCCGCCTATTTGGCGTTCTATTTCGGCCGGTTCAGTTCCGAACGATTGGTATTCACCGTCTAATATTCCCAAATTGGCCAGCAGAGTAAAATTCTTAGTTGGTGAGAAATTTAAGTCAAACTCAAACCCCTGGATCTGTGTTTCATCCACATTAAAACGTGTAAACCCAAGGCCCGGTACAGTTGCCCCGATTTGCAAATCATCATAAGTATTGTGGAAATAAGTTCCGTTGAATTGCATACGGTTATCCCATAACTGGGTTCTGAAGCCGCCTTCAATAGTTGCCACCTCTTCTTCCCTAACAGGTAAGAAACAAGCCAATGGGCCAAAACAATCAGGCGAAAATCCCGACCCCTTAAAGCCGGTGGAATATGATGCATATAACATCACATCGTCGCCGACATCGTAACTGATTTTTCCTGTGTAACTTATATTGTCAAAGTCGTTATTAGCAGCGTTGGTCATTGGTGGTATTCCAAATGCAGGAACGCCCATGTTTATCCCGTCAAATGCACGGCTCTCATCTGTATATCTGGCCCCTGCGGTTAGATTTAGGTCTTCGGTTACGTCAAAAGACCCTTGACCGAAAACCGCGATACTTTCGGTATCCGCTGCAACTCTGAAAGGAAATACAAATGTTGAGTCGAGCACTAGGGCCTCATCCCAGTAATAAGCCCCAACCACATAGTTGAAGGGGCCGCCAGCATCCGAAGACAAAGTGATTTCGCCAGAAATCTGCTCTTGGTCGGTTTGCTGCGCAAATGGAAATCCAATATGACTTTGGAGATCATCCTGAAGTTCTCTATATCCAACTATGGCTTGCACAGTATGGCCGCCCAATTCACCTGTCAGCGTACCTGATACACCTAAGGCTTCGGTTTGATTGGAATGTGCATTAAAACATCCCACAGTACGCGTATCGAAAAAAGGTCCAACGGGGTTTGTGGAAGAGCCCCCGCAAACATCACCCGGGCCAGGTTCGACAGTAAAAATATCACCATCGGCATCTATGGAATCGACAACCGAGCTTGGAATAGGATCTGAATTATCGTCGGTGTAATCTCCCGCAATCAACAGATTCCAGTTGCCAATGTCCTGACTGAACTGCCCGCGAAGCATTAAAGTATCAAGGCTTCCAACATTGTCTCTCGTTTCTCCAGTAGCAGCACCATTTGGATTAACTGTGAAAAACCCGTCCCGCTCTTTATAAAGCCCGGCAACCCTCACAGCTGTCGTGTCACCTATGGCAATATTGGCGACGCCCTTGCCTTGTATGAGTTCGTTGGTCCCATAAGTAAATCGCCCTGAGAATGTGGTTTCGTCCTGCGGCTTAATTGTTGTAATTTTTATGGCGCCGCCATTGGAATTTCGGCCATAAAGCGTCCCTTGTGGTCCGCGCAGAACCTCCACCTGCTCCAGATCGACCAAGTCAAACAACGCCCCCACGATCCGGCCATAATAAACCCCGTCAACATAGGTTCCCACGGCTGGCTCCACGGCACCGCGGCTTTCGTCTTCACCAACACCGCGCAAGAATATCCGCGCGGCATTCGCGGTTCCTGTATTGGTGCCTATATTCAGTGTGGGAACGAGCCTCTGAACGTCTAGAGAATCTGTAATTTGAACGTTTTCAATGAGCTCTTCGCTTATAACTGTTACGGCCACTGGCGCATCCTGTAGTGACTGATCCGTTCTTTGTGCCGTCGTGACAATTTCATCAATTTGCGCAGATGCTGTGATCGGCATGGCCATTGTCGCTAGCGCAGCCGCTGTTATCGCCAAAATTGATGTCGCCGATTTAGTTTTTTGTGTGAGTGTCATCAACACCTCCCTCTAAATTATTTCAAAAGTTGCCCAACTTGACTTAAAGCAATTGATATAGTGATGTACCTTTTAGGGAATATTGTGGGTTTAACAGAGACAGCTCTTTGATCTGTGACAAATGATCATTTGAACGTGGTTTTTCTGGAAGATTGTGACAATTGCGCCACAGTTTGAGCCGTCAGTTAGCAAGGAGGAAGGCTAATGACGCGTGACCAGTTTCACAATGATATGCCGGCCATGCGAGATCACGAAGGCGTATGGGAAGGAAATTATACTCATATCGATATTAACGCCAAAATCCTGGATCGCCATAAGGTCCGGATTCGATGCGAGTTTCCCGAATCTGGTAAATATGTCTATATTCAACACAATCATTTCATGTGGGATGATGGCCGAGAATATAAAATTCAGCTACCCGGCGTTTACCGTGATGGGCGACTTTGGTGGGATACGGATACATTTCACGGCTCGGCCTGGCAAACCAAAGATGACATAATTTTACTCAATCTGGACCGAAAAGATGATCCCGGAGCGAATTTCTTTGAAATGATTACCATGGGCCAAACGAAGAAACACAGATCACGGACCTGGCAATGGTTTAAAAACGGACAACTTTATAAGCGAACTCTTTGCGATGAGTGGAAAGTTTAGCAAAAATGAAACCGTGTGAGATCGATCGCAACATCCATGAGCCGCTCTATCATCCAGACATATATCAGTACAAAATGATATTTACTAATATTGACTCAACGCAAATCTAGCCCTGCGCCTCGGCCATAAACTAGTAATCGCAAAGGACAAATTTGATGAATAAACCTCTTAACTTCAACAATTTTGAACAGGTTATTGGCACGGAGAACTGCACCTCTGATTTGAAGCTCCGAGAGTTATTCAGTCAAGACATATGGCATAAAGGCGAAACTGCAGATTTCATTATTTCGCCCACAACAACGGAGCAGCTCGCAGACGCTGTAAAGCTCTCCGCACAAAAAAACATCGCTCTTAATCCGCGTGGCGCGGGCAAGTCCTACACCAAGGGCTATACACCGGATCGAAAAAAAGTCGGCATTATCGATTTTTCAAAAATGGATAAAATCATCGAAATCAACAAAGCCGATATGTATATCACAGTACAGGCTGGCTGTACCTGGAAAACCATTTATGAGGCTTTGACACCATTGGGACTGCGCACGCCCTTTTGGGGACCACTATCAGGCTTTAGTTCAACCATTGGCGGCGGCCTGTCCAATAATAACGCCTTTTTCGGCTCCGGTACTTACGGCCCGTCCACTGACAGCGTGACCGCGTTGACCATCGTGCTGGCGGATGGCTCCGTGGTCAAAACCGGGACCGCCGGATCCGAACAGGGAAAACCTTTTTGGCGGCAATACGGCCCCGATTTAACCGGTCTGTTTTTATCCGATGCCGGATCCTTGGGCTATAAAGCTGAAGCGACGCTGCGTCTCATCCCCATGCCGAAAGCCGAAGGCTTTGCAAGTTTTGAATATGACGCCATTGAAGGCTGGGTAAACGCTCAGGCGGATATGGGCCGTACCGGTCTGCCCTGTGAACTGTTTGGGTTTGACCCGAACCTGCAACGTGTCCGCTTGAAGAGGGCTAGTCTCGCCGCTGATTTCAAGACTTTAGGCAATGTTATTAAGGGTCAAAAAGGCGGTATGCTTAAAGGCCTCAAAGAGGGCGCTAAAGTGGCTCTAGCCGGGCGTAACTACGTGGACGATGCCGCTTATTCCATCCACTTTGCTGTGGAAGGCCACTCAGACGCCGAAGTCTCTGCCAAACTGGATACCTTGCGAGATATCGCTCTTAAACATGGCGGCAAGGAAATTGAAAATTCCATCCCCAAAATCATTCGGGCCAACCCGTTTACGCCGCTAAACAACATTCTCGGACCCAATGGTGAGCGCTGGGTGCCTATTCACGGTATTGTGCCTATGGGAGACAGTTTCGCCTGCCAGACCGATATTGAAAACCTCTTCGCCTCGATGAAAGAAGAGTTTGATAAATACGGCATACTGACGGGCTATCTGCTCACAACGCTGAGCACGAACGGGTTTCTGATTGAGCCGGTTTTTATCTGGCCCGAAGAAATTTGGCCCATTCACGAAATCACGGTGGAGAAATCCACTCTCAAACGCATAACGCGCTTTGACACCAATCCCGAGGCGACAGCCTGTGTGGAAAGAGCCAGACAAGGTATTCTAGATATTTTTAGCGCGTATGGGGCCGCCCATTTCCAGATCGGACGGACTTATCCCTACGCGGAAACCCGGTCACCGACGTTCAAAGCCTTGCTCAGCTCCATTAAATCCGCCCTAGACCCGGACAACCGAATTAATCCCGGTTCGCTAGGGCTGGGCTAAGGGACGAACATGCATCTAATTCGAGCGGCCACTCTAACTGTTGCGTCATTGGACGCGGCCAAGGCTTATTGTGATTGGTTGGATTACGAAATTGTTGAAAACGGAAATATTGGTTCCGCGCTGGCCGATAGCTGGCACGCCCCGAAAAACGCTGGCGCGCCTTATTGTGTTTTGCGCCCCGCTTCGGAGGAAGCTGTCTATATTCGCATGATTGAGCAGGCCCCGCATCCAGATTACTCTCCTCTACGCAGTTATGGCTGGGCCGCCATAGAAATTTGCACACAAGATACGGAGAGAGTTAATGCCCGTATGGAACGCGGTCCTTTTGAAATTATTGGCCCCCCGAAAGTACTCGACGGTATGCCAGCCATCTATCCTATGCAGGTCAAAGGCGCGGACCACGAAATCGTCTATCTCACACAAATACGAGACGACATGCCAGAATATGACCTACCCCGCGCAAAAAGTCTGATTGACCGTCTATTTATACTTGTCCTCGCCTGCCCCGACATCGAGACCGAAGGTGCGTGGCTGGAAAAACACTTAAAACTCTCTAAAGGCCGGACGATTGCCATTAACTACACCATGATCAATAAAGCCTTCGGCCTACCCGATGGTACGCAGCACAAGCTCGCGACACTGAAACATGGGCGCGATGTTTTTCTGGAGATTGACGAATATCCAAATGATACTATTCAGCGCCCGACTCACAATGGATATCTGCCTTCATGCACGGCCATTGGCAGCTTCATCCACCCTGAATTTTCAGAGCTGGAAGCCATTAATGAAGGCGTGTGGATGAGCCCGCCAGCCGAACGGGACGGCATCATATACAACGGAAATCGGGTCGGTGTCTTGCGTTCGCCCGGCGGTACAATTTTTGAAATGATAGAGACTTAAAATGAAACAAGCCGTCTTGAAACACACCCTTACAGCCGCTCCAAAAGCGAGCGACTTTGACATCATCGATGCGCCCATCCCGACCTGTCCGGAAGGCGGGGT
>CAYQNQ010000130.1:0-6843 GCA_964418815.1 uncultured Hellea sp. | reverse complement strand
AAACCGCGAAATACGCCCTCCCCGACAAAGGCAAAAATACCTACAAAGATGACCGCGATAATTAACAGCCTCACATCCCGGTTTTTTATGTGCGAGAGTTCGTGCGCTATAACGGCCTCTAGCTCTTCGTCATCCAGATTGTTTAGCAGGCCTGTTGTTAAGGTAATTGTGTAATTATTGTCCCGAACGCCGCTGGCAAAAGCGTTCATGGCTTCAGTCTCAATGATTTTAAGTTTTGGCATGACAATGCCCCGCGAGATGCAGAGGAGTTCCAGCATTTTATAAGGTCGGGGCGCTTCGGACTTTGTAACGGATTTCGACTTCGTGGCAATATCAATCATTTTCTGATGACCGAAAAAGGCAACCGCGAACCAAGCCCCGGAAACGCCTAAAACGACCGGCGCTATACCCGGAAGTGCAGCGAGGGCTTCACTAAGTCCAACGTCTGTCGAAACCTCAGCTGTATATCCCGTCCAGATAAGAGACATGGCAAGCGCCAAACCCAGCAATAATAGCGGGAAGAAAATCAAGAGCAAAACACTCCTGAAATTATTATTCCAAATATGAGATTTTAGGCCATAGGCCCGAAACATAGCCGGTTTTCCCTAGCTAAAGTCGACCTCAACAGGCGTTTCTAAGGCCTCGCGGCCCTCAATGGCCTCAAAGAACTCGCGCGGCTCAAAATTAAAGGACCCGGCGATTATGTTTGCAGGGAACTGCTCTCGCGCCGTGTTATATTCTTGAACAGAATTGTTATAAAAACGGCGGGCCGCAGCAATTTTATTCTCGACGTCGGATAATTCATCCTGAAGCTGGAGGAAATTTTCATTAGCCTTCAAATCCGGATAGGCTTCCGCCAAAGCGAATAATTTTCCAAGGGCCTGGGAAAGCATGCCTTCCGCCATAGCCTGCGTATTCGGGGAACTCGCTGCAACTGCCGAATTCCGAGCCTGAATAACTTCGTTCAAAGTTTCTTTTTCATGCTTGGCATAACCTTTGACGGTATTGACCAATTGCGGAACCAGATCCTGCCGTTGTTTAAGCTGAACCTCTATGTCCGACCAAGCCTGATTGACGGTTTGGCGAAGTCCGACAAGGCGATTGTATATGCCTATAACCAAGAAGGCTAAGAGAACTAAGGCGCCTAAAATGATCCAAAGTATGGTCATCTAACTCTCCGAATAAATTAACTTTGCACTCTATCTGGGTTAATTTGTTCAAGATTTCAAGAATTTCCGTGCTGTTTTGGGACGAATGCATGCCCAAGCACAGTTCCTAGAGGAATTACTCCGAACAAATATACTAGATGATACCAAGCGGGGAATTCATCCCAAAGAAATCCCGGAAACAGGTGGTCAGGAACCGAAAGCATAAAAATTACTGCTGCCGCCACAAAAGGCATATAGCGCAAACCGCTTATTCGGGAGGCAAAATTGCTAATCAGACCAACCGCTAAAACAAAAACACAAAGCCGTACGAAAAGCATAGGAGAAGAAAACTCTCTCGATTGGTGTGCTACAAAATAATCATGCCATATTTCCTGTAAAACTATAAATCCTCCGGAAATTATGACTTTCCAAATAAGAATAGACCCGAAAACTGCCGCAGCAATTCTCAGCCATTTTATCATCAGAGGCGCTTGTCCGGATCAAAACTATTGACCCTCGAGAAGCCTCTAGGCGCCATTCGGCCGGCGCCGGCGCGTTTGCCTTCATGGATGAGCCAGTCTTTGACCACATTCGTCCGGCCTGCGCTATCTCGGTAAGTCAGGCCCTCATCTGCATCAAAGGTCGTGATATCAGCCAGGCCGCCGTCTTTGTATTTTTGCAGGCGAACGCCTTTTCCGCGCCCCATGACCGGTAGGTCTTCAACATCAAAAATCAGGATTTTACGATTATCACCGATACAGGCTATTTTTTCTCCCCGAACTTCAACGCAGCGAATGGCTTCAGCGTCGCCTTTGACATTCAGGACTTGTTTGCCGCCGCGAGTTGACGCAATAACGTCTTTTTCCGGCACTCGAAATCCATAGCCATCATTGCTGCCAACCAATAATTCTCTGTTTTCATCGTGAACAAACAGCCCAACGGGGATGTGATGGTCCTGCAGATCTATCATCAGGCGTACCGGTTCACCATTTCCGCGGCCTCCAGGAAGCTTGTCGGCCGGTACGGTGTAAAACTTCCCATTGGACCCGAATAGAATAATTCTGTCGGTCGTTTCGGCGGGAACCACAAATGCCGCGCCGTCACCTTCTTTGAATTTCAAAGACGACACATCATCAACTTTGCCTTTCATGGCCCGGATCCAGCCCTTGGTTGACAGAACAATTGTGATGGGCTCTTTGGTGATAAACGCCGTCGCCAGATCAATTTCTACGTTGGGCTCTTCCGCAAAGGTTGTCCGGCGCGCGCCTAGCTCGGTTTTCTGGCTGTAAGTTTCTTTGGTTTCTTTGATTTGCGCCGAAATGGCCTTCCACTGTTTGTCTTCGGACTTCAAAAGACTTTTGATCTCTTTGGCTTCTGCGGCCAGTTTATCAAACTCGCCCTGAATTTCGATTTCCTGGAGCTTGTTAAGGGCTCTAAGGCGCATATTTAGGATGGCATCAGCCTGCCGCTCGGTCAGCTTAAAGGCCTTGATAAGTTCTGCCTTGGGATCGTCTTCAAACCGGATGATGCGAATGACTTCTTCTATATTTAAATAAGCAATCCGGTAGCCCTCTAGGACTTCCATACGGTCTTCTATTTTGCCGAGACGCTGTTGTGAGCGGCGCTGCAGAACAATCCGGCGGTGATCGAGAAAAGCCTGAATGACTTCGCGCAGGTTCATCACACGCGGTGTCCGCGTTGCGTCTAGTACGTTCATGTTTAGAGATACCCGGCTCTCGAGCGCAGAAAGTTTAAACAGACTTTCCATCAAAAGTTCAGCCTCAATATTTTTACTCTTGGGCTCCAAGACAATCCGGATATCTTCAGCCGATTCATCCCGAACATCTGCCAGCCACGGCACTTTTTTGGTTTCGATAAGCTCGGCGAGTTTTTCGATGAGCCGAGACTTCTGAACCTGATAAGGTATTTCTGTGATAATGACCTGATATTGGCCGCGCCCCAGATCTTCGGAATGCCAGCGGGCCCGAACTTTAAAGCCGCCTTTACCCGTGGCATAGGCTTCCAGCATGCTGTCTTTGGGTTCAATGATGATGCCGCCCGTCGGCAAATCAGGCCCCTTGATATACTGCAGGAGGGTTTCGATGCGGGCCTTGGGTTTTTTAATCAGATGAAGCGCTGCGTCGCAGATTTCAGCCGCATTGTGAGGGGGAATAGAAGTCGCCATTCCGACCGCAATACCCGTAGAGCCATTCGCCAAAAGATTTGGAAACCCGCCGGGCAGAACCTGCGGCTCCTCATCTTCTTCATTATAAGTCGCAACAAAATCCACTGCGTCTTCATCGATCCCGGCCAGTAAGGCTACACCGGCGGCAGTCATCTTGGCTTCAGTATAGCGCATAGCCGCGGCGCTATCGCCGTCAATATTTCCAAAATTGCCTTGTCCGTCTACCAGCGGATACCTCGCGGAAAAGCTTTGCGATAGCTTTACGAGGGCATCATAGATGGATTGGTCGCCGTGCGGGTGATATTGGCCCATAACGTCGCCGACGATCCGCGCGCATTTCTTATGAGCTCCTTCTGGATTAAGCTTAAGCTGCCGCATGGCGTAGAGTATACGCCGGTGAACGGGTTTTAGTCCGTCGCGCACATCCGGCAGGGCCCGCTGAGTGATAGTCGACAAGGCATAGGCCAAATATCGGGACGACAAAGCGTCATCAATATGCTCTTCAATGATAGAATTACTCGGAAGGCCGTTTTGAGTTTCTGTGTCTGACATGTTTGCCCGGTATTTTGATTCGAAATTTGACTATGGATGAGTCGGTTAAGGAAACCAATATAACCTGCAAGTTTTTAGGTCAAAATAGACAAGAGACGAATTCTAGCTTCTGGCAGGGTTTTGTTCACGCCCCATTGCAGGCGGGTTTCCAGAAAATACCCTGTCAGGCGCAGACCGTTTTGAATATCAGTTGAACTGAATGAGTTATCATTGCGGCGGTCTTTCGCCTGCATGAAAGGCGGAAGCTCATACAATTTGTCCCTGTAAGGCTGAGCCGCATCCGTGCTGACAGCTCGGCCCGAGCGCGGAGAGACGAAAGTCAGGTTTTCGAGGCTTCCTGTGGCGGCGCAGCGGGATAAATCCAGCCCGTAACCCATGGACGATAATAGCCCTGCCTCCCACTGAACATAAAGCGCGGGCCAAATGTCCTGATCATGTAAATTTTCAACAAGTACAGCAAAAGCGTCAAAGACATCGGAATGAGCTTCTCGCTCCGGCAATGCTTCGCGGGCCATTGCGCAAACGGCATTAAGCCCTGCTAAGGATAGACGGTCATTCATAAGCTCGGCCGCGCGGCTATCTATGGGCTCTACGGTGAAATAACCAAGATGTTCGGAAAGGCGGGCTCGCCATTCCACTTTAATCTGGTTGCCGGGTTGCAGAACAGGTCTCAGTTTGCGGCTAACACCGCCGCGGACAAGGCCGAGATGACGCCCGTGGTCACGCGTGAAAATTTCCAGAATGGCAGATGTTTCGCCATGTTTCTTGACGGAAAGGACATATCCCTCGCCGGACCAATCCATTAAAACTCTCTATACATCAAATTCAAGTCCTGCTTGCTGATAGCGCGCCGGGTCATCAACCCATTTCTCCCGTACCTTAACAAACAGGAATAAATGAACTTTACACCCGAGCCAATCCTGCATTTCAAGACGAGCTTTAGCCCCTATATCTTTGATAGTTTTGCCATTTTTCCCCAAAACAATGGGTTTTTGGCTGTCGCGGCGCACATAAATGACCTGATCTATCCGGATATCCCCGTTCTTTTGTTTTGTCCATTTTTCGGTTTCAACCGTCGACGCGTAGGGCAGTTCCTGGTGCAAACGCAGAAATAATTTCTCGCGGGTGATCTCTGCCGCCATGAGGCGGGACGGAATATCCGCCGCCTGATCTGGTGGATAAAGAAACGGACCTTCCGGCAGAACAGCCACAAGTGCTTTGGTAAGTTCGGCAATGCCGTCATTATTCAAAGCCGAGATTAAGAATATCTGTTCAAATATGGCCTTGTTATTGAAGTGTGCGATAACCTCAAGAAGCGCTTCTCGCTCAACACCATCAATTTTGTTAAGCGACAGAAACACGTTTTTCCGCTTTCTTAAGCGCAAGCCTTCCAGAACTCGGTCCGTATCTTCAGCGGCAAGTCGGTCTTGTCCGTTTCCCTCATTTTTTAGAAACCGAATAAAAGCAGGCGCGTCGACGACATGGACAATGGCATCGGCATCATCAGCGCCTGTCCACGCGGCATGCACCATAGAGCGTGACAAACGGTCTTTCTCTTTGGGTTTAAATATTCCGGGCGTATCGACCAATACCATCTGGGCATTGTCTATCATGGCAATGCCCCGTATCTGAAAGCGGGTTGTCTGCACTTTATGGGTCACAATGGAAACTTTTTCGCCTACCAGAGCGTTGACCAGAGTGGATTTACCGGCATTAGGCGCACCGATTATAGCGACAAACCCGGCGCGGCTCATCGGCCCCTCCATTTATCCAAAAGGTCTTGCGCTGAGGCTCTTTCCGCGTCCTTCTTACTGGGCCCCTGACCTGTGCCGGTGAGATTGTCGGCGATTGAAACTCTGACGGTGAAGCTGGGTCTGTGATCCGGTCCTGTTTGCTCAACAACACTGTATAAAGGGCTGTCAAGTTTTTCAGAGGCAGCGCGCTCCTGTAATTCGGTTTTGGGGTCTTTGAGCGATTGACCCAAAACGCCTAGCATTCGGTCGTGCCAGAACCGGTTATAAAAGGTCTTGGCAGCTTCATATCCGCCGTCCAGATATATAGCTCCCAAAATAGACTCGGCCGTATCCCCAAGGATCGACACTCTTTCGCGTCCGCCTTGTTTCTGGGTCGCCTTTGACATGCGGATTAGGTCTCCAAGTTCAAGTTCATTGGCGATGTCCGCACAGGTTTCCTTCCGAACAAGGGCGTTGAGCTTTCGTGCCAATCCGCCCTCGTCTTCATCGCTTTGTAAATAGAGAATGCCAGCGGTGAATAACCCCAAAACCCTGTCCCCTAGAAATTCAAGCCGTTGATAGTTTTCGTATTTCTTGCGACCATCTCCATATGAGCCATGCGTCAGGGCCTGGATAAGCAATTCACGATCCGAGAATTCGTGCCCCAATCGTTCTTCAAGTTCAGATAACCGGCGCGAAAAACTCACTTTATGCCTTTAAAAAATCGATCACCGCGGAGCTTATTCCACGTCCAGGGTTTAAGAATGGAGAATCCATCTTTCGCTGATAACAATATGAACTCAGCTTTTCCAACGATATTCTCCGTTGGCACAAACCCAATTCCGCCATTTGTTAGCATTCGACTGTCGCCCGAGTGGTCCCGATTGTCACCGATCATGAAATAATGACCAGGCGGGACGGTATAGACTCCTGTATTATCAGTGTCGTTATTCACGATATGGTCGAAAATCAGATGGCCATCACGATCGGCTATTTTTTCCACCTTCACTGTTGCGCCTGCGTAAAATGCGTCTTCGGGACCCGTTTCTTTGGTAGCGAGCAATGTCGAAGGTTCGTTATTAATATAAAGGATACCGGATATCATCTGAATGCGGTCTCCGGGGATGCCTACCAGCCGTTTGATAAAGTGCAATCGAGAGTTTTTGGGTTTAAATACGATGATATCGCCCCGCTCGGGCTCGCGTTCAAACATTCTTCCTTTGCG
>CAYQNQ010000129.1:0-6845 GCA_964418815.1 uncultured Hellea sp. | reverse complement strand
GCTCTCTGTGCCGTTTCTGACTCAATTTTCCTCGCCCTTCGCCCTTCGTCAGGCTCAGGGTGAGGAAGCTCAAGGTGAGGAGGCTCAGTATGAGGGCTGGGGTGAGGGGGCATAGAATTACCCCGCACTCGCTCACCCCGCTGGAGAGCGGGGTCCACGGTCAAACCGAACACACAACTAACTTAGAAAATCTAAAACCAACCAGAGCGTGGATACCGCGCTGCCCGGGTATATGCGAGCCTATAATATAGGAAAATAATCATAAATATCCTTGTAAGTCATTTTTCAGTCCTGTATAAGGGGGCTTCGTTTCGTGCATGAGACTGAAACGTACCGACAAGCCTTAATCAGGTCTTCGGTGCGTTCTACATCGTGAGCGCTTTCTCGCCTGACAGGGCGCGGCGGCGCTCGCAACAAGTGCCCCCGATAACCCCTTAACCGGGATAGGGGGCAACAATTATAGTCAGGAGCTTCTGACGCCTTTGTCTGGATGGTGGATCCAAACGGGCCAAATGAACAAGGAAGAAAAAGAGAGAAAAGACAATGAAAATGACAAGAAAGAAGAGGTTTATGGATAAACAGGCAATTGTGTGACTTTGCTCACGGCGCAAAACTGTGTTATGGTTAATATTCCTTAAGACTTAAGGGGCGCAACATGACCAAGACTTTTGACAAACTGATGATCCGGGCGGGCTTTGAGGCCGGTCAGGTGCAGCGGGTGAAACACCGCCGCGCGCTATATATGGGCAATCTGGCCATGTTGGCGGTGAGCGCTCTGTTTCTGGCCATGCTGGTTCTGTAAGGGCTAAACCCGCGTCACCGGTCACAATTTCGGCATATTTCGGGGTTAACAGCCCGTTAAATACAGGCATTGGGCAGGGAGCCTCACGCGTGAGTGAACCGTATACATCTTTAAAAGAGGGATCCCAATCCCCATATATAGAAGTATAAAAATACATAAGAGAGAGACATGACGAGCAGGATTGACAAATTCATGGTGAATTTGGGCTTTGCCAAGTCCGATATTCGCCGCGCCCGTTACAGGCGGGTTTTATATGTGGGAATCGCCGTGATGGCGGGGCTGGCCGTGCTGGGACTGGCGCTGAATTTGGGCGTGGCTGCCTAGGCGGCGCGGCTAAGCTCAGTCGATCATCCTGGATGAGGCCCGTAAGCATGGCAGGAGACCTCGTGGTCATTGATCATGCCGACGGCCTGCATGAAGGCGTATAAAATCACCGGTCCGACAAATTTGAAGCCGCGCTTTTTCAGATCTTTGGAGAGCGCGATGGATTCGGGCGAATCGACCGGGACCTCGCTTTTGGATTTCCAGCTATTGATAATGGGCTGGCCGCCCACATAGCTCCAGAGATAGGCGCTAAAGTCGATGTCTTCTTTATCGCGCATGTGCAGGAATACCTGGGCGTTGGTGATGGCGGCATTGATTTTGAGCCGGGAGCGGATGATGCCTTTGTCGCCGAGCAGGCGTTGCCGGTCTTTGTCCGTATAGTGGGCGATGATATCCGGGTCGAGGCCGTCAAAGGCTTTCAGGATATTCTCCCGCTTGCGCAATATGGTGATCCAGGCGAGACCCGCCTGCATGCCGTCCTGGATGAGCTTGGAGAACAGGGCCTTGTCATCGCGGATCGGCCGGCCCCATTCCGTGTCATGATATTTACAATAAAATTCGTCAGCCGGCGGCACCCAGCCGCAGCGGGGCAGAGAAGGATCAAAGGAGGATTCTGATGTCATAAAATTTCCAGGTAAGAGGATTGTCCGCTTTTTTGGGATCCGTTCAGCCACCGCCAGTTCATTTCGATGCGCAGGCGTCCATTGGCATCGCGGCTAAACTCGGCGGCAGCTTCGCCGGCTTCCAGAGCGCCGTCATCGGCGCGGCAGTGATAGACCAGCTCGGCCATGGTGCCGGTTTTAAACGCGCCGATGAGGTGGCCGTGGGTAAATCCGGCGCCGCTATAATCGGCTGTGAATGACCGGCCTGTCTGCGAGAACGAGAACACAGCGTCGCTGGCGACGCGGCCGCCTTTCGAATTTTCGGTCGGTGAGAAGTGTTTTCCGTCCAGGTTGATCACAGCTGCTTTTCCATGGCGATGTCCGCCCGGGCATAGCGCGGGTGCGGGCCTTGATGGGTCACCGTCCAGCCGCATCGCTTGTAGAGGCGAATGGCGGCGGCGTTGATGGTATTGCTGATGAGGTAGATGCGGTCCCGGCCAAGCGCGGTTTTCGCATAGGTTTCGACTGCGTCCATGAGGTGTTTGCCAATGCCGCGGCCCTGAAATTTCGGATCCACGGCCATTTTGGTCAGCTCCCATTCGTCCTCGTCGTCGAGCTTGAGCGCGGCCACGCCGGCCACTTCGCCGTCAATGAGGGCTGCGAAAATGGAGTTGCCGTTTTGCGCGTAAATTTCCGGGTGGTCATACATTTTCTGGTCGGAGGCTTCCACATGGTGGAGGTCCCTGATCCAGGCGATGTTCAGCTCGGCAAAGGCGCGAAAATCGCGCGGGTCGTTACGCCGTATCTCCATTGGGTTCATTTCCATGGGGCAGGTCCAGTAGCTTAATCTCGGTCGCGCCAATCATAAGGGGTGTACCGTCGTCAGGCAATCGGTCGCTGCGGATCATGGCCATGCCGAAATTACCGCGGCTGTGCATAACCGCGCCGACCGTTCGCGTGCCGGCTTTGATGTCTATGCCGTCGATGGGGCCGTCAAAGGTAAAACCGCGCATGCGTTTTTTGACGCTGGTTTTACGGTACATGCGGCTGACGACTTCCTGGCCGACAAAGCAGCCTTTTTTGAAATCAACGCCGCTGAGCAGGTCCATATTGGCGCCGGCCGGAAAGACGTCCGAGGTTTCAAAATCAAAAGCGCTGTCCGGGATGCCGAGCGAGAGGCGAAACGCATCATAGTCGGGCTGCGCTGCTTCGCAGTCCATTTCGCCGCCGTAAATGCGCCGGCCCAATGACGCATGCCTGGGATCCGCCAGACCTTCCTGGCCGGTACCGTCCCAAGCTGCGTGAACGGCTAAATCCGTCCGCTCAATCTTGATAGGCGCGCGCAGCCTGTACATGGACAGACGCTTCATCAGCCCCTCCGCATAAGCCGCGGCTACATCCACCAGCCAGCCCTCACCCCCGCGCACAACAAAAAAATCCGCAATGACTTTCCCCTGAGGGGTCAGAAGCGCGGCAAAGTTTATGTCGCCGGAAAGGTTATTGGTAATCAGGCCGGACAGCCAGTCCGCGACGCCGTCACCGGAGATTTTGAGTACGGTTCGTTCAAGTTTTGCAATAGGCATGACGCCCATATAAGCCATCAGGCCCCGAGTTAAAGGGCTTTAAAAATTTGGCGCGCCGAAAAAAATGAACAAAAAATGAATTTAATTTTCATATTGGTCTCAGACTTGCTATGATAAATGGTAATATGGCCAATCGTTCAACGTATTCTCTCCTTAAATCTTCTCTACTAATATCGGCCGGGTTCGCGCTTGTCTTTGCGCCCAATAGCGCCGCGCAGTCTAATGACCCGTTTCCCGATGTTGTCGTTCCGGGCAGCTCCGCCAATTCAGCTTATGGCTCCATTCAATCTCTACCGGGGCTTTCGCCGGACGTCATTGCCGCTGATGTTACTGCGAAATATGATCCGCTGACGGGCCGAACAGAATACACCGCTCAGGACTTTGATCCGTTTGAACAGGAAAACAAAATTGCCGGAACCGCGCAGCTGCGCTCGGCCTTGTCCGGTATTTCCCGGGACGGCGCTAATGTTTCCGGCGGCGCCTATCTGGATATCACCGTGCTTTACACATCCCAGTCTCGCGACCCGTGGGACGGCAAGCGTCTGGAACATGCCGTCTTCATGAACGGCCAACCTGTTGACGTCATGACCTATGATATTCAGGCGGTCGATTGTCAGAGCGATGTCACCTATGTGACCTATGATGACAGCTATTATCAGGGCGCTTCCTATGGTTATCTGGGCGGTCTTTATAGACCCTTTCCGCGCTATCGGGGTGCCAGTCGATATTACCGGGAATGCGACCAGATCAGATATGGACAGTGGCGCGGCCTTCGGGATCGCTACACCGGATATACAGGTTATGATAACCGCTATAATGGCCGGCGCGGCAGTCGCGACAGAGGCCTTGGCACTGGCGGCCGACAAGGCAACCCGTTTGTCGGCGGAAATCAAGGCCAAAACAGCAATGAAAACTCCATCGACCAAACAGAGAGAGAGCGTCAGCTGGATCTCCTAATGCGAATGCGCGAGACGGGCATCACGTCCCGCACGGTAATTTCATCTGACAGGCTGGGCGAAACCCGTTTGTCAAATACGCCCGACCCATTACCCCCGCGTCCAATTTCTTCTGAAAGCCCGCAATCCAGTGAACGCCAATCTGGCCGCCGCGGCCGCGGCGTGTTGCCAGCACCTATTGGAAACCGGGCAGAGGAGCTTCGGGCGATCCGCGAATCCGGGGCGAGAGCCGGTGTCCCCCGCCTCGGCAATGCGACGCCGCGCCTGTCCACCCCGCGCTCTTCTATTCCGAGCCCGACTAAACCGAATTCCAACACACCCATACGGCGGACCATGCCGGTCAATCGCGGCGCTTCGCGGCCTAGTGAAAACCGGGCATCGCGCGAAAGAACGCGGACCAAACCTCAACGGTCAATTCCGAAAACACCTGTGAATCGGTCTGCGCCGCCGCCGAGGCGAGAATCAACAAACAGATCTCGTCCAAAGCCTCAACGTTCTTCGGCGCCAAAACCTCAACGGTCTTCAGCGCCTAAACCAAGACGATCTTCATCGCCGCCCAAGACACAGCGGATGAACAGGTCTTTTGGCGGAAGGAATACCTCGCCGCCGCGCTCTCGCCGTTACTATTCCGGCGGCACGCAGACGGACCGCTATGAACAAACCGGCTGTATTAAAGAAGAGCGGATCACGCTGCATATTTCGGCCGAACGGTTAGAGGCGGCAAGGTTTGACGGTCTGTCGATTGCACTTCTGGATCAAAACGGTGATGATATTCCGCTTTACATCCCGCCTAATTATATTGAAGGCTTTTCCAAGGCGAACCCGTATTTGGGGCATTACCGCTCCGGTATTCCGCAAGTCACGCCGGATCAGACACCGCGATCCTCGCCCGCGGTCGGGGGTTACCCCACCAATCCCATTCAATAACTCTCCTGAAACGGGACATTTTTCGCCTGCGGCGGGAAATCTGTGCCGTAATGAAACAAAATTTTTCAAAATCCGGGACGTTAGAGCCAAAAAGCCCCGCTATAATTGGCCCAGGCTTTGCAAAGATAATTGTGAATACAAGAGAACCAACTCTTACTTTGCCGGGACTTTACTCCCACATTGAACCGGCACTTATTCCCGCGAAAGATCCCCCGCTTCGGCGAGGGATTTTTTGTTTGTGGAGTGTAAGCCTAGTTCAGGACTTTAGGCTGGTGCGGGCTATCCAGCAGAAAGGCTGGAATTTCGATTTCAAATCGGTCGCCTTCCGGAGTCTGAACATAATAATTACCCAGCATCATGCCGGAAGGCGCTGTCAGCGGCGCGCCGGATGTATATCTGAAAACTTCTCCGGGTTTTAGGACAGGCTGTTCTCCGACAACTCCGGTGCCTCGAACTTCCTGAACCTGACCGCGGCTGTCAGCGATTTTCCAGAAACGTTCTACAACCTGTAGGTCAGTCTTTGTTTGATTTTCGATTTCAACAGTGTAAGCCCAAATAAACCGGTTATCGTCTGGCGAAGACTGCTCATCCAGAAAGTCGGGTTCGACTCTCACGACGACGTCATGTGTTTTTTGCTCGTACACGTCTTCCCTCTCAAGTAATGCCCAATTCCCGTGGACGTCATTACCCCTCTTCATTCACTAATCCGAATGAGGGCGCAAGCGTCTTATCCACAGTTGACGTTTTAATTACAGTTCATTCTTGCCTAAGGCGAAGGGAATGTTAGGAAAACGGCCATGAAAGCGGGTATCTTGGCAAAACAGGCGATTGAGGGTCTTATTAAAGACCAGAAAATCGTTTCAGAGCAAGGGATCGACGATTCTCAAATTCAGCCCGCCAGTCTCGATTTAAGCCTTGGGACCGTCGCTTACCGGCTGCGGGCCAGTTTTTTGCCCGGTGAAGGCCTTCCGGTTTCGGGCTGCCTCCCAGATGTTCAAATGCATGAAGTTGATATGGCGGCCGGCGCTGTTTTGGAGACCGGCTGCATTTATCTTGTCCCTTTACAAGAAGGATTAGCTCTGCCGGAGGGCCTGTCCGCTGCCGCCAATCCGAAAAGTTCGACCGGACGACTGGATGTCTTTACCCGGGTTATTTGCGATGGGGCGACGGAGTTTGACGCAGTCCCGGCCGGTTATAGCGGGCCTCTTTATGTGGAAATTGCGCCCAGAACCTTCTCAATCCTTGTCAGGCCCGGTGACCGATTAGTGCAGCTCCGCATAAGGGCGGGAGACCATCAAACCCTCTCTACCCAGACGGTGAGTATTGACCTTCAAGGCGGCGGTCCCGAGGCCATTATAGGCTATAGGGCCCGACGCCATTCCGGACTGGTCAATGTGGCCGGCGTCGGCGCGCATAAATCCCGAGACTACTGGGAGCCGCTTCGGGCCCCGGATGGTATGCTCATTTTAGACCCCGGAGAGTTTTATATTCTGGCGTCCAAAGAGTCTGTCGAAATCCCCGTGGACCAGGCTGCAGAGATGGCGCCTATTGCCACTGAAATCGGGGAGTTTCGCGCCCATTATGCGGGGTTTTTTGACCCTGGTTTTGGAGTCAGCGAGATGGGCGGGACCGGTTCCAGAGCCGTTTTAGA
>CAYQNQ010000128.1:0-6903 GCA_964418815.1 uncultured Hellea sp. | reverse complement strand
CGAACGATTTCAAACCAGAAGGGCGGTTCGTCCATCATTTTGAGGAATTTATTGGCCTTTAACAGGCCGCCTTCGACGGAGAGCTCTCCTTCTTTGCGCAGCTCGTTCATGGTCGCCAGTTTCATATTGAAGCGGTCAAGCCCGCTTCGGGTAATTTTGATGGTCAGCGCGTCTGGGTCTGACTGTCCCATGCGGTGATGCATGGTGCCGTTACTGATTATCAAAAGCGCCTTTTGGTCTTTATCCGTCACCTCGAAGTTAAGGCGCATATCATTGCCGACGGCCTTTTCCGCGTTCAGGCGTACGGCCATGAGATCGAAAATCAAATCCAGCGGAATGGACCTGACCATGTCCGGCGAGCCCGTTTGCGGGGTTGGCAGTCTGGCAATGCCGTGTCTGAGCTCCCGCGCGCCGGTCAGGTAAAAATTTCGCCACGACCCGCTCTCGGCCATATAGCCCATCTGGGTGTAGATATCGGCCAGCAAATCGGCCGCGTCCTGATTTTTTGGGTCCGCAAATATAACATGATTGAGCGCCGTGGCGGCAAAGCGGTATTCGCCCTGGTCATAGTCGCTGCGCGCTTTTTCGATGACATTGCCGGCGCCGCCCATATAGTCGACGAATTTTTGGCCGGCCGCTTCCGGGCCGAGAGGATCAAGATTGGCGGGATTGCCGTCAAAATAGCCGAAATAAAGCTGATACTGGGCTTTGGAGTTATGGCTGATCGTGCCGTAATAATCCCGGTTATAAAAGGATTTGGCGAGACCGTCCGGTAGCTTCATCAGCTCGGGAATTTCGTGCATGGTATAGCCCTGATTGGCCAGATAGAGCGTACGGTCATGGATATAGCGGTAAAGGTCGCGCTGCCCTGCCCAAAACTCGGTGATGTCCTCTTTGCCCCATGTAGGCCAGTGATGGGAGCCAAAGGAAACGTCGGTCTTGTCCGCGTAAGTATAAATGGCCTCATCAATATATTCGCTCCACACCTTGCCGTCGCGCACCTTGGCGCCGCGGGGCGTGTACATATTGTGAAGGGTTTTATTGATAATCTCGGCCTGACAAAACGCCTTCCACTTGGGCAGGTAGAACATGAACTCGGCCGGGGCCTCGGCGCCCAGCGTTAAAATAAACTCCATCTCCACACCGTCGACCAATACAGTCTGTCCGGTCCTATCGACAATTATAGTTGGCGGGATCATTCCGGGCATGCCCGCAGAAATACCCTGGCCCAGACCAACGCCCACCTGGCCTTTCGGCGATCGTTCCAGAAGCGATCCGAACATATAAGAGGCCCGGCGGCTCATGGCATTTCCGGCCAGAATATTTTCGCTCACGGTCTCGCGGGTAAATCCTATGGGGGCAATAATCTGGGTCGCATTAGTGAGATCGGCTTCCGAGATGATCCCGCGAACGCCGCCATAGTGATCAATATGGGAATGTGTGTAGATGACGGCGGATATGCGCCGCGCGCCCAGCTCCTGATTGACAAGTTTAAGGGCATATTGGGCCGTCTGTTTTGTAATCAAAGGATCGACCACAATCCAGCCGGTATCGCCTTCGATAAAAGTCACATTGGACAGATCATAACCGCGGACCTGATAAATACCCGGCACCACTTCAAACAGGCCGTGTTTGGCATTGAGCTGCCCCTGCCGCCAAAGAGCGGGATTAACTGTATCGGGGGCTTCGCCGTCCAGAAAGCCAAAGGCGCCGTAATCATAGGCTGTCTGGCCGTTCAGGCCCGGTATGGCGGTCTCCGGCAGGGTGGCGATAAAGCCGCGCTCCGCCGCTTCGAAATCCCGGCGATCGGAAAAGTCCAGATAGCGGCCGACGGCTTCATTGGCGGATTTTACGGCGGCGCTGGCTTCAAGATTATTGACGGGCTGAGGACCGGAATCGACGGATGGCTCGCTTTGGCAGGCCGCCAGAGCAAGAGCCGCGATCAATAATAGTCTCATTCAGCGGCCTCGGCGACCCTGATGCCGGCCCGATCTTGCTTGATCATATCGGCGCCTTTTTCGGCAATCATAATGGTCGGCGCATTGGTATTGCCGGAAACCAGATTGGGCATAATGGAGGCGTCGATGACGCGCAGACCCTTGAGGCCATGAACCCGCAAACGCGCGTCGACAACGGCCATATCATCTGCGCCCATTTTGCAGGTGCCGACCGGGTGATATTGCGTGTCGGCGCGGGCGCGGATATCTGCTTTCAGCTCTTCCGTATCCGTGGTGCCGGCCACATAAAACGGTTTGCCGCGAACCTCGTCAAAGGCCGGCGCTTCCATGATCTGAGTCATCATTTTCGCCCCGCGCACCAGCGTATCCATATCGCGATCATCTTTCAAAAACGCCGGGTCAATGGCCGGGGGCGCTGATGGGTCCGCTGATTTAAGCCAGAGAGAGCCGCGGCTCTTGGGCCGAAGCACGCAGACATGACAGCTATAGCCATGACCCAGGTGAAGTTTTCGGCCGTGATCATCAACCGCCGCGCGGACCATAACCAGGGAGACATCCGGGGACGGCTCCGAGCGGTCCGTATAAATAAAGCCGCCTGCCTCCGCGAGATTGGACGAGAACATGCCGGTCCGGTCTTTGCGGTAACGGCGTATATCGGCGAGCGCCCTGAAACTTCCCATAAATGAGAAACCCAGATTATCTTTTACATTGGCGTTATAGGAGATCACATAATCTATATGGTCCTGAAGGTTTTCCCCGACGCCGGGCAGGTCATGGACTTGCTCAATCCCGTGGGCTTCAAGCTTGTCCTTGGGCCCGATACCCGAAAGCAGGAGAAGCTGCGGCGAGCCAAACGCGCCGCCGGACAAAATCACTTCTTCTCTGGCCTTGAGGGTGCGCGGCTTCTTCTTGACCTTGCACTGGACACCGACGGCGCGCCCGTCCTCAACCAGAACTTTTTCGGCCATAGCATGAGTGATCACCGTCAGATTTGGCCGCTCCATATGATCGTCCAGAAAAGCGCGGGCCGTATTCCAGCGCTCGCCGTCTTTATGGGTCACCTCATACATGCCGAGGCCTTCTTGCTTTGCCCCGTTGAAATCATCGGTGAACGGCATTTGGTTTTGCCGGCCGGCTTCCAGAAAAATTTCGCTGATTGAGCCGGGGTGTTTTATGGGCTGAACATGGAGCGGGCCGTCCTGACCATGAAATTCATCGGCGCCCGCTGATCTGTTTTCGCTCTTTTTAAAATAGGGCAGGACCCCATCATAGGACCACTCTGTATTGCCAAGGCGGGCCCATTCATCATAGTCGGCTTTGTGGCCGCGAATATAAATCATGGCGTTTATGCTGGAGCTACCGCCCAGCACTTTACCGCGCGGTTGATAGCCCTGGCGGCCATTCAGCCCTTCTTGGGGCTCCGTTTCAAATTGCCAATTGCGTTTGCCAAACACCATATTCCAAACGGTGATGCCGGGAACATAGACGCTCCAGTGGTTATGGGTTCCGCCGGCCTCTAACAGACAGACCGAAACATTGGGGTCTTCAGACAGACGGCCTGCCAAAACACATCCCGCACTCCCGGCGCCGACAATCACATAATCATATTCTTCGGACATTCATTTTACCTAATCAATTAATCTGGCGGCTGGCACCGTCCCAAAAGGGTTTGCGCAGTTCGCGTTTTAAAATTTTCCCGGCACCGGATAACGGCAATGTTGCCTCGCGAAAGGACACGGTTCGCGGCAGCTTGTAATTGGCAATCCTTGAGCGGCAATGTTCAATGATTTCCGCCTCGGTCACGCTCTGGCCGGATCTGAGCACGATAATCGCATGAACGGCCTCACCCCATTTGTCCGATGGAATTCCGATAACGGCGACTTCTGCAATGGCCGGGTGGGTCGAAACGGCATTTTCAACCTCGGCGGAAAATACGTTTTCCCCGCCCGTGACAATCATGTCCTTCATGCGGTCGACCACAAAGATGAATCCGTCCTCGTCTCTATAAGCCCCGTCGCCTGTCAGCACCCAGCCGTCGACGAGCGTGGCGGCTGTCTGCTCGGGCTGGTTCCAATAGCCATGCATAACGCCCGGGCTTTTGACCATAACCTCGCCCACATCACCCGGCTTCACGTCATTGCGGTCCTCATCGACAATCCGAATTTCCGAACCCGGTACGGCGCGGCCTGCCGACATGAGTTTGGTTGAGTCCAGCCGATGTTGAGAGGCCGGCAGAACGGTTGCAAAAGGCGCGAGTTCGGTTTGGCCATAGCCCTGTGCAAATTTAACATTTGGAAGGTGCTCAAGCGCCGCCCGCATGGTGCCTTCGGGCATGGCCGAGCCGCCATAGGTGATAAATCTGAGCGACGAGAGCCGAGCGGGCTCAAAAGACGGGTCCTGCAAAACCATGGTCAGCATGGTCGGCACTAACAGCGCATGAGTGACCTGATACTTCTCTATCATGTCAATAGTTCCCGCCGGATTGAACATGGGCATGTAGATATTCTCTGCCCCGACCGCATTGACGCCCGAACTCATGGCGATGTCCGCCAAATGGAACATGGGCGCGGCGTGTAGATAGATATGTTCAGATTCAAGACCGCAGCAATTGACGCAAACAATACTGTTATACCAAAGCGCCCTATGGGGCAGCATAACGCCTTTGGGAAAGCCGGTTGTGCCGCCCGTGTAATACAGTCCGGCCAAGTCCTCGCCTGTTCTGTTGGCGTCTTTAATGGGACCGCTTTTTAACAGCTCATCATAGGAGGTCAGGCCTTGCGGCGCGTCTGGCCCATCCAGATAGATAATATGTTTAAGCGTGCCGACCTCTGGCCGGATTGCGGGCAGCATGGCCGAAAAGGTTTTGTCGACAAACAGGACCTCGGCGCCGGAATCATTTAACGAATAAGCATTCTCGGCGGGACTCCAGCGCACATTCATCGGGACGATAACAGCGCCTGCCCACCAGACGGCAAATTGAAATTCGGTATAGCGATCAGAATTCAGGGCCAGAATGGCGACACGGTCCCCGGTCTTGACGCCTATATTTTTTAGAGCGCCCGCAAGCCGCGCGACATTATCGCGAACCTGTGCCCAGCTTTGCTCGCGTCCGGCCTGACGGGTCGCTATTTTTGCAGGCGTGACGTCTGCAGCGATGCGCAGAGCCTGGGTCATGCCCATACTGTCGAGTCCAAGCGAAGACATGGTGATTACATAATTTTCTTCATGAGCTTCAGCATTTTTTCGGTCTTGGGTCCGTAGGGCGGATGCAGCATTTTGCCCTGTGAAAAACGGCTTTGCGTAAAGACCCCTTTGAGATGGCTGAACGTGTTAAACCCGGCCTCGCCGTGATAAGCACCCATACCTGACGGCCCGACGCCGCCAAAAGGGATGTCTTCCTGAATAACATGCCAGGCCACATCATTGATGGAAACACCGCCGGAAATGCTTTCATTCAGGACTTTGTTTTCCTTTTTCTTATTTTTGCCAAACCAGTAAAGGGCCAATGGTCTTTCGCGCTTTTGCACGAAGTCGAGCGCATCATCCAGGCTTTCACTCGGGACAACCGGCAGGAGCGGACCGAAGATTTCCTCCTGCATAATTTTCATATCCGGCGTGGTGTCCGTTACAATTGTCAGCGGAATTCGCCGCTCTTTGGCAAGCTGCTGCTTGTCATCATCACCGGCTGTTCTAATCTTGGCCCCTTTGTTTTCGGCATCTTCCAAAAGGTCCTGAAGACGCGCATAGTGATTATCGGCGATGATGGAGGTGTATTGTTCGTTCCCGGCGACCTCGGGGTAAAATGTTTCAGCTTGCGTAATCATGGCCTCGGAAAAGGCATCTATTTTGGACGACGGCATCAAAACGTAATCCGGCGCGACGCAGGTCTGGCCGGCGTTCAGCAATTTGCCATTGGCAATTCGCGCGACAGAGGTCGCCATATCTGCGCTTTCATCAATTATAGTCGGCGATTTCCCGCCCAGCTCCAAGGTGACCGGCGTCAGGTTTTTCGCGGCCGCCTGCGCCACGATACGGCCAACATTTGTCGAGCCGGTAAAAAGAAGATGGTCAAAGGGCAGACTGGAAAAGGCCTGCGCCACTTCTACGCCGCCAACAGCTACATGGACTTCGTCATCGGAAAATATTTCGCCTAATACGTCTTTTAACAGCTGCGAAAGTCTCGGCGTATATTCGCTGGGTTTAATCATCACCCGGTTTCCAGCGCCCAGCGCCGCGATTAAAGGCATGACCGCCAGTTGCAGCGGATAGTTCCAAGGGCTGATAATACCGACCACGCCCAGAGGCTGCGGCACAATTTTATTGCTGCCCGGCTTAAATTGCATGGCCGTCGGCGCCTTGCGCGTCTGCATCCATTTGCGGGTGTGTTTAAGCGCGTGAGAAATTCCGCCTTGAATAACCATGACTTCGGCCACCGTGGTTTCCACATAGGCCCGGTTCCCAAAATCCTCGGAAATCGCTTTTTGAAAAGCCGCTTCATTCGCATTGATCGCCGCGCCGAGTTTCTTCAAATTAGCCTTACGTTGCGCCCAATTTGGATTGGTCGCTTTGTCAAACGCCGCTTTTTGCGTTTCAAAAATGGTATTCAGATCACTCATCATACTCCCCATCATTTATAGTTATTGGCATATGCCTATTTTTGCATATTATGACGGCTTGGGACCAGCGGCGCAATAGTCAAAACCAACGGAGCATAAATTCACGAGGTCCTCACCGCCTTGTGACAAGAGATGAATTGCGCCGGCGTCGGTCTTGGCAAATAGTTCGCCTATCGAACCAATAAAGAGCCTATTATGAAACTGGCAAATATACTCAATCCGATTTTAAACGTCGTTCTGTTTCTGACCATGAGCGTGATCGTGGTAAAACTGCTGTGTTTCGGAAACGAATAATATCACAGCCGGTAACGCAGCGAACAACAGGAAAC
>CAYQNQ010000127.1:0-7018 GCA_964418815.1 uncultured Hellea sp. | reverse complement strand
ATGGCTTTTTCATACATTTTGGCCGCGCCGTCTTTGGAGCCGCCGGGAAAGGCGACCATGACGCCGTTACCAGGATGAGGATCTTCTTCGTTATAAGGCACGCAGACCGCAATTTTTGGCTCGGCCATGGATTTACCGATCATGGCAATGCGGCCGCCGTCGAACAGAACTTCAGCGTCGAGAAGGTCTGCATAAAATTTCTTCGCGGCATCCATGTCTGTGACGCCGAGGGTTGTATATCCAATCATGATTGATCCTTTCTGATGAATAATTAGGTTTGTGGGTTAGTTAATCGGGAGATGTCCTGTCTTCACATATATCAGACAGCCGTCTTTGGAAAAAGGGTGATGCACAGATTTGTGAGGGCTGCGCAGCCAGGTTCCAGCTGGATAATCGCCAAATTCGTCAGAGAATGTACCTTCCAGCACCAGAATTTCTTCGCCGCCTTCATGGCGGTGGGGATTAAAGATGGTTTCCGGCGCCCAGCGTACCAGCGCGCAGGATTCGCCGCCATAGTTGTGTAAAGGCAGCACAGTCAGGCCCGGAGCGGTGCCGCGGGAAAATTCCGCCGTTTTTGTGTCGATTGAAAACCGGCTCTGATCCGCCGGGTCAAACTGATGCAGTTTGACGAATATGGTGCAGCCGTTTTCACTATGGGGTTTGTGTGTGGAGCCAACCGGATTCCGCACATAAGTGCCGGCCGGATAATCGCCGTGTTCGTCCGAGAACACGCCGTCTATGACGATAAATTCTTCGCCGCCGCCATGGGTGTGGGGACTGAAATAGGAACCGGGATCATATTTGACCATTGATGTGGCCCGGGCAACTTCATCACCGATCCGGTCCAGCTTGCGCCGGTAAACCCCTTTCATGGGCGAGGCTTCCCATTCCATGTCCAGCGTGTTGATGACGACACGCTCGGTAAAATCTGCATTAATTCTCATGACCGTCTTTGTTTTGACTTGGCGGTTAATCTATATAGCCAAGGTCAATCAGGATAGAAAAAATTTCATGATTACGGCAAAGCCGGTCCTGATTTTCAAGGTCTGCTAATGCGCGCCGCCAAAACGGCCGGTCCGTACTTTATAATCCGCGGCAATTCCGTAGGTGGGATCATTGTCGCCTGCGACAACCAGCTGTCCGGATTTCGTCAATAGTGCGCGGCAATCTCGAGAGAGATGGCGCAGTTCCAGGGTCTTGCCCTGATCCAGATATTTCTGGGCCATGTCTTCGATGGCCTGAAGGGCGGACTGATCCACAACGCGGCTGCGAATAAAATCAACAACCACCCGGTCTGGATCACCCGCTGGGTCAAAGAGCTCTGTAAACCCGTCCGTGGATCCAAAAAACAAAGGGCCCTCAATTTTATAAACCCGGGTGCCGGCCTCGCCGTCTTCTATCTCTGCGTTGATGCGCCGGGCATTATTCCAGGCATAGGCCAGAGCCGAGACAATAACGCCTACGACAACCGCATAAGCCAGATCGTGCCAGACCGTTACGGCGGTGACCAGCAGGATAACAAAGGCATCCAGCTTTGGAATTCGCGGCAGGATTCGAAAACTCTGCCAGGCGAAAGTTCCAATCACCACCATGAACATAACGCCCACGAGAGCTGCGAGCGGAATCTGCTCAATCCAGCTCGAAGCAAATAATATAAAGCCAAGCAAAAACATTGCGGCGCTGATTCCGGACAGGCGGGTGCGACCCCCTGATTTTACGTTGATCATGCTTTGCCCGATCATGGCGCAGCCGCCCATACCGCCAAAAAACCCTGTCACCAGATTGGCGGCGCCCTGCGCTGCGCATTCCTGCGAAGCCCCGCCTCGTTTGTTCGTGAGTTCCCCGACCAGGTTAAGCGTCAGCAGGCTTTCAATCAGGCCAATGGCTGCCAGTATAAGGGCGTAGGGAATTATGATGTTCAGCGTTTCCAGGTTTAGCGGGACAAGCGGAATATGAAATGCTGGGAGACCGCCTTTCACAGAGGCCATATCGCCAACGGTCGGAACGTTTAGCTGTAAAGCGAAAACGACCGCGACTGTCGCCAAAATACCGGCGAGAGGGGCCGGTATGGCTTTGGTGAGTTTGGGTAGAAACCAAATCACCGCCATAGTCAAAGCGATTAGGCCCAGCATGATAAACAGGGGCTCACCGGTTATATAGTGCGCGTCAAAAATAGACGGGCCGTGTCCGTTCTCTGCGGGTGGAGCGGTGCTGCCGGGAACTTCAAACTGTTTGAGCTGCGCCAGGAAGATAATAATGGCCAGGCCGTTGACAAACCCCAGCATAACCGGATGCGGAACCAGGCGGATAAACTTTCCCAGCCGGAATATGCCCGCTAAAATCTGCAAAATTCCCATGAGGACAACGGTTGCAAATAGATATTCGACGCCGTGCTGCGCCACCAAGGCGACCATGACAACGGCGAGTGCGCCCGTGGCGCCCGAAATCATTCCGGGCCGGCCGCCAAAACAGGCCGTGATCAGTCCAACAATAAAAGCTGCGTATAGCCCGACAAGGGGGTCAACGCCGGCGACAAACGAAAAAGCCACGGCTTCGGGGACAAGGGCCAGAGCCACGGTCAGGCCGGCCAACACTTCCACCTTTATCCGGTGAGGTGTGAATGTCATAGGTTGTCCTGCGCGTCGGCGCGCAGGGATAGAGACCTGATCCAGAAATCCGGAAAGCGAAGCTTTTAGCATGAAAAGTCCTGATATTTTGCAGGGAGAAAAGTGAGCGGCTCATAGGCAAGCTCGCGCAAAATAACAAGGCAATTCGGTGCAATTAGTGCGAATTTAAAAACGCCCGCTGACCCTGACCACGGCGTTCAAACCTTCCGAATCCGTGCGGTTGACCTGAGTTGACCCGAGAATGGCCACGTCTAGATTATCCGACAGATTATACCCGGCAATACCCGAGAGCCGCCCATAGGAATTATCCGACCCGTCCGTTGTGATGGAAACCGGCACATTCGGTATGGTGACAAGGACTGTGGCGTAAGTCTGGGCATCGCTTTCTATGCCTTCAATCCAGCTGGCCTGAGCGCCCACATAAAAGTCTTTAAATTCCCGCCTTACATCCATCCCCAGTTCGGCATTTATGGGATTTATATTGACCTGATCAACGGCGCGGTCGAGCCCGAGAGCGCCGCTTTCCGCATAGGCTTCAATCCGAGTGTCCTGCCATGTTAACCGGGCAAAGGGGTGAATATCTATATCTTCGCCCGCATTAATGAAATTACCGCGCACTTCTCCTGATAACATGAAGGTCCGGCCCTCCGCTTCCCCCTGCGCAATCTGCGCGGCGACATTGGTATTGCGCGCGGTTTCATGGGCGTCGAGCGAAACACTGCCGGTCAGCGTGGCGGTTACCTTGTCGATATCCCGGCTGACAAACCCGCCGAGCCGCAAAGAATCGGTCTCGAGCCCGCCGTCTATCATTTCAAATTCCGTGTCCGACAATCCATAAGAAGCGGCAATCCCGAACTTGTAATTCCCGGACTGTTTGGCTCCGCCCAGAGTGGCGGCATAGCCGTCATAATCATAACCGAGAGACAGGCGCTGATTTTCCCGCTCGCCGGAATGATAATGAATTTGTCCGAACCAGGACCATTTTTTTGTAAACTCTATGGACCGGGCGTTGAGCGACAGCATGTGATCCCAGTCCTGCGCCATGCGGGCGGACACCTCTGCAGTAGCGCCGGGCGTGCGCGTGGAAATAATGGTATCGGCAAAGCCGGCGGCCATGACCTGATGAATTACGGCTGTGGGATGGACACCGTCAAAGAACAGATATTCATCTGGGTTGGAGCAGACTACGCCGCCCGAAAAACAAGCCTGATTGACATTGGTCAGACCATATCTGGCCGGGTTATTGACGACATCTCTGAGCAGTGTTGTGCCGTCGACGACATAGATATGGGCCGACGTGGTTGCCGTCAGCTCCGAGAGCATATTGGCGAGGGCGAGATTATGGGCGTCGGAAATGGCGGTTCCGGCTGCGGCTGCCGGGCCGCCGCTGAGAATCGACGGAGTCAGGCCAGTGTCAGCCACAAAAGGTACGAGAATATGCTGCGCGCCGGCGCCGATCAGAGTATCCAGCTGGCTGGAAATATTTCCGACGGCATTGCTGACCACCGCCGCCGGATCATCGACTGCCGGGTTAAAACCCAAATAATCATTCCCGCCAATATTGAGTAAAAACAGATCAAAAGGCGAAACCGTATGACCGGAAGCCAGAAACCGGTCGATTTGCGCGCCGCTGCCATTGCCGTTGAGAAAGGCATTCACGTGATCAGAGCCGAACGCCGCCTGTGTTACGCCGGGGCCCGAGCGGGCGCCGCCAATAGCGAAGTTGAGATCGCGGCTGGCCTCAAACCCCAACAGATCATCCACTAAAAACGTGTAGACAGGTCCATTGGAAAATTGGTTTTCGAAATAGGGCGGCCCCGGAATATTGAGCCCGCCAAGAATGCCCGGAAGATTTCCCGGATCCGACAGGCTGTCGCCGAAAACAATTAAATCATCAAACAGGGCGATGACATCGTCATCATCATCGGATTGTGCGTGCGTGTTTGCGCCGCTGAGCATAGACACGCCCAGCACGGCGGAGCCCGCAAAGAGCGCCCGTAACATTGATTTCATGATGTTCCCCTTTGAGAATTTATCAGATTTGATTTTGTCAGGCCGCCTGCAGGGTCAGCTCAAACATAGTGCCCTGTTCGTCGGAGTTGACCAGAGCGATTTTTCCGCCCTGCGCTTCCGCTAGTTCTTTTGAAATGGTCAGGCCAAGCCCCGTTCGTCCGCGCCCGCCGCTTGTAGAAAAGGGCGTAAAGATGGTTTCGCGTACCTTTTCGGGAAGTCCCGGACCATTATCCGAAAGGGTGGTGTAGACTTTATTGCCGCCATTTCGGGCCTCGACTTTCACCTTCGCGTCCGGTTTGCCTGCAAGCGCCTGCGCCGCATTGCGGATCAGGTTTTGGAAAATACGGTAGGTATGATCGGCGTCGGCTTTGACTTGAAGGCCGGGATCAATAACATTTTCAAATGCGACATCCGGAAAACGGGTCAGCGTATCTTTGGCGGCTTCCCCGGCGATCTGCGATAAATTAACGGTGCCCAGGTCAAGAATTTCGTCTTTTTCGGAACCGTATTCCAAAACATTTTCAGCGATACGGACACCGCGGTCCACAGCCCGAACCAGACGCTCGCCCATTTTTTTGACGCGCTCATCCTTGTCCATGGCCAGCCGGTCAGACACCAGCTGTGCCGATGTAAGAACGTTCCGCAGGTCGTGATTGATCTTGGAAACGGCCAGGCCAAGATCTGCCAGACGCTTGCGCTGCTCCAGCGAAGCCTGCACGCCTTCCTGCATTTCCGTGAAGGATCGGGATAAATCGCCAATTTCGTCCTTGCGGTTATGAGTGCGTTTGACTTTGAGGGGCGCCGACGGGTCGCCTTGAAAATCTTCAACATCGTCCGACAGGCACTGCAAAGGTTTGATAATCATAAACCTGAGCACACTATAGAGTAATATGCCGGTGATGATGGCGATCAGAACAGAAAGTCCGAGAATATTTCGGTAATATTGTTCCATCTCCTGCTGCAAGGCGAGCTTTGGAACCAGATATTCCAGGGTCTGAAATTCGCCCGGCGGGGGCTTGGCCAGAACCCGGAAATAGCCTTCTTTTTCGGTGAAAGACGCCAGAGTTGCGCGCAGCTGCATACCGGGCATGGGTTTGCGTAAATCTATAAGCTCAAAATCAGTCGTCTCCGGCGGGAACCCCAGAACCAGCTGGCTGGTGCCATCGGTTTCCGTTGAAACAACAGAAATATCCGTATCGTTCATAAACGTTTCCGAGAGTATCATGCGGTCATAGTTTTCCTGAGCCCCGTTCAGGGCGAGGGCCAGATGTCCGGCGCTGATAGCGCGCTCCTGGAGCCAGTTATGGCGGTGGTTGGAAGCAGACGGAAAAAAAATCACAGCTTCGGCCAGCAGCACAAAAAGGATCGTCAGGACTAAAAGCTTTCCTGATAATCTTGATATGAAACTCACAAGCATGGTTATTCTATAACCGGAAAACGTTTTTTTAAAAGCCATATTTGACGTTGAACTTTGGAGGGGACATAAGACCCCATGTCCGAAAAACTCTCCGTTCTTACAAAACAGGAAATCAACAGCTTTTTCCAGAAAGCTTTTGGGAATCGCGCCCATATGGTCCCGACGACAACGCTGGCCGAATATGGGCGCATAGTCGCCGAGTTAAAGATCGGCCCAGATATGCTGAGGCCCGGCGGATTTATAGCCGGTCCCGTGCAAATGGGACTGGCCGATCACGCCGCCTATGTGGCTATATTTACGCAAATCGGAATCGTCCCTATGGCTCTGACATCCAATCTTAATATTGACTTTTTGCGGCCCTGTCAGGGGGAGCTATGCACCGCCGATGCGCGCGTCGTTAAACGCGGCAAAACTCTGGCCGTGATTAATGTGGACATCAGAGGGTCGTCATCCGAAAAAGTTTCAAGCCAGTCCGTCGTGACCTATGCTCTGCCAAAAGAGTGATCCAGACTTTGCGGCGATCCGTAAACATGAATAGAGGATTTCATATGCGGCGCTTCTTATCCCTTTTTATTTCGCTTATATTGTCCGGCGCGGCCTTGGCTGATGAGCCCGAACGCCGGGGGCCGCCGACTGAAGATGATGGCTGGTCGCTTTATGTGGGCGGGGGCGGGTTTTACGCGCCCACTTTTTCCGGTGACGATGATTACGCCGCCTCCGCAGTGCCGTTTCTGAGAGTGACCAAGGGTGATGTGTTTTTTGCCTCGGTTCAGGAAGGGGCCGGCCTTAATCTCGTAAATTCAGGCGGATTTAAAGCGGGTCCGCTGGCGACCCTTGATTTTGGCCGGGATGAAGAAGGCAGCAGCCCGTTTCAAATCTCGGGCGGCAATAATGATGATCTAATTGGACTGGGCAATGTTTCGGCCACTGTGGCCCTGGGCGGTTTTGCCGAATATAAAAC
>CAYQNQ010000126.1:0-7028 GCA_964418815.1 uncultured Hellea sp. | reverse complement strand
AAAGATTGCAACATTATTCGGGCCGCAATTATTATACTGCGCAACTGGTGTGACGTTGCAATAAGCCGGATCTGAAACTAATGTACCGTCTGTACAAGTGTGTTGTGGTGGAGGTGGAGGCGGTAACGGACATGCTGTACCTTCACGAACCGAAGTTCCATCAGGACATGCCACCCACACTTCCTGTGGAGGAGGTGGCGGTGGTGGTGGTGGTGGTGGGCATGTTTCAGATGCCAATATTCTCACGCCAGTATCAGAACATGTTTTATATGGCGGTGGTGGTGGTGGCGGAGGTGGCGGTGGGGCAACATAGCTATCTCCACCGAACTTATACCGCAGACCTGTCACGAGAGTGTGGGCTCCGATATCGTCCAACTCAAATTGGTGAATGAATGGATTCCGGGGCGCGGTGTCCAGGAACAGCGGCGTATATTGGCCGTCAAAGTCCAGACCACCCGTGTCTGCCCTCATATATGTATAATGTGTATCCCAAGTCAGGTTGTTATCGATGTCAACACCCAGACCGGCAATCAGTTGCCAACCCCAAGTTAGGTCATCTTCATGAACCGAACAGGCGCCATCAATAGCTCCAAAACAGGCTGGATTATCCACAATCCCTCGCTGAACAGGTCCAAATCCTTGTCCGAGAGAATCGTGAGCCTCGGCATCAAGCTGACCTTGAACAAGCCCGATACCGGCGCCTATATAAGGAACAAAATTCAAGCCATCGCCATCGAAATCATCATTGTCTTCGAAATCATAAAGAATGTTGGCCATAAGCGTGTTGGTCCGCAGCTTGGCAAAACTATTGGCCGCCTGTCCAATTTGGCCCATATCGGTCCACATGCTGTCGCCATCCAGTTCGATACGGAAGTTCTCGAAGTCGCTACCTTGGCCGAATTCGTAGCCTATGCCGACGGAGCCGGTCGGGCCGCCTTCGCTTTCAACGTCACCTACAAAAAGGCCTCCGTCAAAATCGGCGTCATGGTGAACACCATAACCGCCATTCGCTCGCAGATACCAGCCACTATCGTCATGCTCATCTGCCATTGCTGGAGCAGCCAGTAATACGGCCGTGCTCGCAGCTAAAATTAGAATATTTCTCATAGGAAACCCCAGTTTGTATGATTACTCGTAATTGCTCTATAGCTGGAAAAAACCGCTTCGCCAATAGTTGATAAAAGAAAAAACCGCCCAAAAGGGCGGCTTGAAATAAGGATATATAGCAGGGCCTAGTTACAGGCGTACATATAATTGCCACATGTCTTCATGAAATGAATGACTGAACCGTTCGCACTTTGAATGCGGAAGGCCTGACGGTCACGGTCACTGGCTGGCAGGACAGAATACTCATAGTGGTGAGCTTCGCCCAGTCCAAGGAGACCCGTTGTGCCAACCGGAAGAGTTTCTTCCGAGAACATGAACTCATTCGCATCCGCGAAGCCATTGGAATAGCCCATGGACTTGAACAGATAGTTCAAATAAGCCTTATCGGTTGCACTTGAACTATAGCGGCTTTGTAGCTTTTGATAGAACTGCGACGGGGACAGACCATGTGAATCACCAAACTCAGGCATAGTGCCCAAGCGGCTCATACTCTTAGGTGCATTCCCAACCGGCACGTTAAAGATTGCAACGCTGTTCGGGCCACAATTATTGTAAAGGGGCTGCTGAACGACAACCACTTCGGGCTGCGGGCAATATGCTGCATCTGAAACTATTGATCCATCCGGACAAACAGCTGAAGGTACAACCTCAACAACTTCACGGACCGGACACGCTGTGCCTTCAAGAACCGAGGTTCCATCTGGGCAGCTCACATACACATCCACTGGAGGTGGGGGCGGCACCGGACAAGATTCAGACGCTAGGATTCTTACACCTGTGTCAGAACATGTTTTATACTGAACTGGCGGTGGCGGCGGTGGTGGTGGCGGTGGGGCAACATAGCTATCTCCACCGAACTTATACCGCAGACCCGTCACGAGAGTGTGGGCTCCGATATCGTCCAACTCAAATTGGTGAATGAATGGATTCCGGGGCGCGGTGTCCAGGAACAGCGGCGTATATTGGCCGTCAAAGTCCAGACCACCCGTGTCTGCCCTCATATATGTATAATGTGTATCCCAAGTCAGGTTGTTATCGATGTCAACACCCAGACCGGCAATCAGTTGCCAACCCCAAGTTAGGTCATCTTCATGAACCGAACAGGCGCCATCAATAGCTCCAAAACAGGCTGGATTATCCACAATCCCTCGCTGAACAGGTCCAAATCCTTGTCCGAGAGAATCGTGAGCCTCGGCATCAAGCTGACCTTGAACAAGCCCGATACCGGCGCCTATATAAGGAACAAAATTCAAGCCATCGCCATCGAAATCATCATTGTCTTCGAAATCATAAAGAATGTTGGCCATAAGCGTGTTGGTCCGCAGCTTGGCAAAACTATTGGCCGCCTGTCCAATTTGGCCCATATCGGTCCACATGCTGTCGCCATCCAGTTCGATACGGAAGTTCTCGAAGTCGCTACCTTGGCCGAATTCGTAGCCTATGCCGACGGAGCCGGTCGGGCCGCCTTCGCTTTCAACGTCACCTACAAAAAGGCCTCCGTCAAAATCGGCGTCATGGTGAACACCATAACCGCCATTCGCTCGCAGATACCAGCCACTATCGTCATGCTCATCTGCCATTGCTGGAGCAGCCAAAATGGCGGCTGCACTTGCAGCAAGAATTAACATTTTTCTCATAAAAAACCCCAGTTTTAAAATTAGGTATATTGAATCAAAAGTCTATCTCCACTCAGCCCTTTAACCTAAGCGAATATGAACGGAAACCAAACACTACAGTTGTTCTCTGTAATTAGAGCTATTGTGTGACTTACAAGCAACATTTTTGCCTGAAATGTGCTATTTGAGCCTAATTTTCACAGAAATTGTTGTAAATTTTAGTCAGGAATGCGCTTTCTGCTAAATATAGCGATGAGCCCAAGCAGCCAAAACATGCGCTATAAACTCTGCATCCTTCTCATTCTTGAGTAAAAGATGGTCAGCGCCATCTAACGAAACAAAACTCTTGGGATGCCGCGCTTTTGTGTAAATATGGGCCGCATTATTAATACCGACGACAATGTCCTGTGGAGAGTGAAAAATCATCAGTGCTCGATTTAGATCCTGAATTTCCGCGGCGATATCGTAATTGCCGATATCATCCAGAAATTGCTCTTTAATAACGAAAGGACGTCCGCCAAGAAGCACTTTGGCCTCCCCTTCTTCCTCTATCTCTTCGATTTGGTCGGCAAATTGATGGATGATGTGTGTTGTATCACAAGGCGACCCAATGGTTGCCACGGCTTTGCACTCCGGTAGTTCATCAGCCACTTTCAGGGCGGCTGTCCCGCCGAAACTATGTCCAATGAGAACACAGGGAGCCCGATAATTGTCTCTGAGAAAGGATGCCGCCTGCCGTAAATCCTCACAATTAGATGAAAAATTTGTATCCGAAAAATTTCCGCCAGACTCGCCAAGTCCAGTAAAGTCAAAACGCATCATGCCATAACCGTCTTCGACCAAAGTCTTGGAAATTGTCCGGACCGGTTTCAGATCCTTGCCAATGGAAAACCCATGGGCAAATAACACCCAGCTCTTCAGCTCACCATCCGGCCAGTCTAGCTTGGCAGATAATGTATGACCCAAAGCCCCTTGAAATGTGACCTTTTTACTCGGCATGGATGATCCTCCAGACATTACTATTAGAGACAGGGAAAGAGAATTCAATCCGAAAGCCGTCTTGCCCGAAATTTCCCGGCGTGTCATAGGCCCATCATGAACCAGATTGTGGATATCGCTCTGCCCAGCCTTTTTGAAAAAGCGCCGGATTCCGTGAATTTCAAAAAACTTCGCAAACGAATTGTCAGACAAGCACATGAAACAATTGATAAATACGGCCTTGTTGACCGGCACGCCGTATCAACAGGGAAATTACAAAGACCAAAATGGCTGGTTTGCCTCTCGGGCGGAAAAGACAGTTACGGACTATTGGCCGTATTGATGGATTTGCAATGGCAAGGCGCTTTGCCGGTGGACCTACTCGCCTGCAACCTCGATCAAGGACAGCCCGGGTTTCCCAAGCACATTCTCCCGGACTGGCTAAAATCCAATGGTGTGCCCTACAGAATCGAAACTCAGGATACTTATTCAATCGTCACTGAAAAGGTACCTGCAAACAAAACCTATTGCGCGCTTTGCTCTCGTTTACGCCGCGGTATATTATATAGAATAGCGCGCGAAGAAAAATGTGACGCTATTATATTGGGGCATCACAGAGATGACGCCCTCGAGACCTTTATGATGAACCTCATCCATGGCGGAAGACTAGCCGCCATGCCGCCCAAATTGCTTAATGATGACGGTGATGTCTTTGTATACCGACCATTGATTAATTGCGCTGAAGCTGATTTGCAAAAATTTGCAGACGCCATGAATTTTCCCATCATTCCCTGTAATCTTTGCGGGTCTCAAGATGGCCTACAGCGCCAGGCCATGAAGCAAATGCTGAACGAATGGGAGCGCAAAAAGCCGGGCACAAGACAGGTTATGGCTAAAGCGCTGACGACCGTAAGGCCAAGCCATTTGCATGACGCAAGAGTATTCGATTTTCTCGGATTAAGCCCCGGCCAGCCGGGCGAAAAGGATGACGGCGTCCCTTTTTAGGTCAAAATCCTCAAAATAATGAGGAATCTTATAGGCGTCACACGCGCGCATACCGCCGTGTGCGGAAATTTCACCGTGAAACTAAATATCGCGATTCGATATTAATTCCCGCCACTTCTTGCCGCCCTGAACTTTTGCATCGCTACAAATTCCTTGAAACCCATAGCCCCGTCCTTGTTAAAGTCAGCCCTTTGCGCGGGACCATCTGTCCAAGCCTTTCTGAGCCATCCAGGCATTTCCTCCGGCATGAGGCGACCATCCATATCAGCATCGGCAAATCCGTATAACTGGCGGATTTCAAACGCCATGGGATCATGAACCTGCTTTTTGTGAGTTTCTTCCGTCCATCTGAAAAAGAAGCTGCCGTAGAGCATTTCATCTGCTGACTGTAAGCCCCATGGCACGTTACGGTCCGGGTCGGGATTGGCAAAGTTCTTTTCGGAATTATCGTAGATTGTTTCATGAACAAGTTTTGTGCCCGCCGGAACTTTGACGGATTCCCTTAAAGCGTAATTGTGCTGCCAGTTGAAATCATACTTTGGAACAGACAGAAGAACTTCTTCCCGGCCATCTTCATATTTCAGATAAAATTTACTGGACTTTCCGCGGTAATGCGCATGCGGAAACAATAGATAAATCTCCGCGGGATCATCAAATTCAAAATAGGCGCGTTCCATATGGTCGCTAGCCTGAGCGGGAATATTCATGCGCGGATTAAGGGCAACCTGCTGCCTTAATACATAGTCGGGCTTTTCGTCATGAAAGTACAAACCGATTTTGGTCTTATCCGTCGTAACTTTACCAGACGGCGTGTAGTGAAACTGAAAGCGATATTCACCGCCGCCTTTGACCAGAACGCCGGTATTTTTCGGATACTCATAAGACTCTGAACCAGGCACAAACCCGATCAGATAATTTTCAAAAACATCGTCACTATCGCCCTGTCCGCCCGGCGTTACCGTTTCAGAAGTTCCAATCAAGGCATGGTGGACGACCGATTTATCACCGGGGATAACCGTCACCGCTTTGATCCAAACATCTTCATCCAAAGGATTAGGGACAGCCGGAAATTCATAATCAAGGACGCCCGTCGCCGCGACCTCAAATGCCGGGGCCTCAACGATGAGGTCAGGCTTACCCAGAGGCCATTCCGGAGCCGTCGTCTTTTCTTCTGCTAACGGATCCGGACCTTCACCACGCGGCGCGCCGGCTTCGATCCACCTGACCAAAGTCTGCTGCTCTTCCACGCTCAGGCTTCTTGCTGTCGAGAATTCTCCAATATGGGGGTCAGCTGACCAGGGCGGCATGCGTTTTGTACGCACGACTTCCCGGATCATGGGCGCAAAGCCTTCAACTTCAGAATAATCGGTCATGGCCCAAGGCCCAATACCGCCTTCTTGATGACAGGCAGCGCAATTTTTCATCAGGATTGGCGCGACGTCCTTAGAATAGCTGATTTTTGCGTGGGCCTCTCTATCCAGGCCGCCTTTTAAATTCACAAGACACCCCTTGGTCGCCCGCGCGGGTGTTGCCACAGACTCTCCGGCCAGCACCGAGTTGAGTGTATCTTTGAGGAAATGCTCCCCGGCTTCATTTTTTTGCTTCTCATAAGTGATACGGTCATTAACCGGGCCGCGATAAACAATTTCCCAGCTCTCTGGATCAATGACCATAACTTCAGCCGTTCGTGTAACATCGAGTGACGCCGCAATAAGCTGCGCTTCATCTTTAAGAATAGGAATATCGATGCCGTACTCTGCGGCTTCTTCTGCAACCTCCGCCCTAGTATCATTGGGACTTGCATTGAGCATGAAGAACTTAACGCCCTTGTTCTCATACTCATCTCTTACGGCTTTGATATCGGAAACAAGATTTCGAACGATTGGGCAGCCATTGCCCTGAACCATAATCACAACGGCTTTCGCATCGTAATTATAAAACAGCTCTTGCGCCTTGCCCGTATGGTCAATCAACATGAAGTTTTCGACAAAATTATCTTTCATCACCGGTAAGGATTCTTCGGCGAAATTATGGTTTTTGCCATCATCTGCATGAGCATGCGAACCTGTTTCAACGCCTTGGCTACAAGCCGAAAGGACTAAGGCCGCCGCAAATGTGAGCAGGGAATTACGGAAGGAATATGACATCAATAAATCTCCAGAGCTTGAGCTGAGCCTGACTATCGATCTTTGCTAACATATATCAAAGCTAATTTGGATGAATTTTTATGAATTTCGCACCTTCACATTCAATGAGTTGAATATGAGTGGCGCGAGTGACGGGACTCGAACCCGCGGCCTCCGGCGTGACAGGCCGGCGCTC
>CAYQNQ010000125.1:0-7041 GCA_964418815.1 uncultured Hellea sp. | reverse complement strand
CCGCTCGAGAACGGGTTTTTGCCCGAACCGGATTTGTATTCATATTCTGGCTGGCGCTGGCTTCGTTTCTTTTGACCATGGTAAGTATTGTTTTTATTCGCAATCAGGCCCGTCCCATAACACGATTGGCAGATGCTGCAGAAGCGTTTGGTAAAGGTCAGGACATTGATGGATTTCGCCCTTCGGGCGCCGCAGAGGTCCGGCTTGCCGGCCACTCATTTTTGAAAATGCGTCAGCGTATCAGTCGTTTCATGGAGCAGCGCACGGATTTGTTGGCCGGAGTGAGCCATGATTTGCGCACGCCTCTGACCCGACTCAAACTTCATTTAGCCATGCAGGCAGATAGCAAGGATAATCAAGCGGCACGTTCTGATCTTGTAGAAATGGAAAAGATGCTGGACGGCTATCTGGATTTTGCTCGGGGCCAAACCGATGAAGAGTCCGCTGATATCGATCTGTTCGAATTTTTAATCGGAATTGTCGAGAAAATTCAGCCGGACCCTCCTGAACTTGTTGTACAAAATAGCCGAACCATCCAAATTAAACCCGGGCTGATGACCCGCGCTATGAATAATATTATCTCAAATGCCCGGAAATATGGAGACAAAGTTGTTTTGACGACGGTTGCCCAGAAAAAATCAACATTAATTTCCGTGGATGACAACGGGCCCGGTATTCCGCCCGAGCAATATGACGATGTTTTCAGGCCTTTTTTCAGGCTTGATACCGCCCGGAATCAGAACATTGAAGGTACCGGCTTAGGATTATCCATCGCCAGAGATATCATCCGTAATCACGGGGGTGCAATTACGCTGGGACCATCGGAGCTCGGCGGACTGAAGGTTCAGATACGCCTGCCGGGATAATTCTATTTCTTATCGCCAAATATAGAATTTAGCCGGCTGATTTGATCCGCAACCGAATTTCCGGCTTGCGCTTCGATGGTTCCGTATAAACTTCGATCTAACCGGGAGATCCGTTCATATAATTGCTCGGCTCGGGCCGAAAGGTCCAGCAGCGTTGAGGGCAAGATAAGTGAAGATTTTGCCAGATTTTTAAAGGACAGTTCGCCTTCCGGCTTTTTGTCAGCAACGATTCTATATTTGGGCTCCCTCGCTTCCTGAAGCTCCATTTCATTTTCCTTTATGGCGCGCTGCACTAATAACCAGCTTGCAACCTGCATTAATTTGGTTGTTAATTTCATGCTGTGCGAGGCATATACAAGCGCATCCCCTCTGGAGAGCTTTCTACTGTCAGCCCTCCCCGGGCCATCGAGATAGGCCGCCGTTTCCTCAACAAGGTCCATCCCCTCACGAAAAGTTTTCTCGAACAGTTCTGAACGGGCAAATTCCATCAATCGTCCTTCGGCTTGAGGAATTACACGATCAGATGCGTTCTCATTATTATATGCATTCATTAGTCGCTGCTTTCAGTCATCTTCTCTTATTAATCACCCAAGTCTTGGGTTCTTGACGCCAATAAATGCAAGGCACAAGCCAATCATTAATTTTTCTTAAATAGACTATCTGCTGCATCTTTTTCGTTTTTTTTCTTGATTAATTCGTCTTGCAAGCGAGATATTTCTGATTGCATTGCTGTAATTCGCGTCTGGAGTTCTTCAATTGAAATCCCATAAAGATCTTCCCCTATTTTGAAATCAACTTCTAGATTGGTCATTATTGATACCTCAGGCAATCAGAATCGAACTGTTCTGAATAGGGACAATCGCTAATCAGCCAATTTTCCCTTGTCAAATTCGATAAAAACACTATTTGTGTGTTGCAGAGGCTTGGGATTAACACTCAAACCCTCTAAAACCACCCGGCTTAGCCGGGTTTTTTTAATGGCTGATATTCGGAATTTCCGGGAGGCGCTCTATGACACAGATTTTAATGCCAAAAGCAACTGCTGTATGGTTGATTGATAATACGGCTCTTACATTCCAGCAAATTTCAGATTTTTGCGGGCTTCACATATTAGAAGTCGAAGGTATCGCAGATGGAGATGTCGCCAGCGGAATTCGCGGGGCGGACCCCATTGCCAATGGGCAATTGCCGCGGGAAGAAATTGAACGCGGCGAAAAAGACCCCGCTTATTCATTAAAAGCCACTGTTTTCGAAAATGAATCATTGGCCAATCGAAAAGGCCGTAAAAAAGGCCCCAGATATACGCCTCTGTCCCGGAGACAGGACCGTCCCGACGCCATTGCCTGGCTTGTCAGAAATCATCCGGAAATCGCGGATTCGCAGATCGCCAAACTCATTGGAACGACCAAGCCCACGATTACGGCAATTCGTGAGCGCACACACTGGAAAATGAGCACAATTAACCCGACTGACCCTGTGTCTCTCGGCCTATGTTCTCAGATGGACCTGGACCAGATCGTCAAAAAAGCCGCAGACAAGAAAGCCCGTATGGACGCGAAAGCTGAAAAAGATAATAGCGCATCTCTTAAACCGGTCGAAGAAACAGTTCCGGAACCTGCAGCACCTGAGACTCCCAAAGAACACACACTTGAAAGTCTGTTCAAGTCATCAACTGACAACAGCTAATCGTCTTCTGGTAAAGGCATGGTGTAATTGAGCGCCAATCGGCCGCCGTCTACATAAATAACCTGGCCGGTAATATAGCTCGCATCCGCAGAGGCCAGAAAAGCGGCTACACCTGCAATTTCTTCAGGTAGAGCCGGGCGTCCTAAAGGTGTACGGCTAATGATCTTATTGGCGGCGGCTTTGTTAACAACGCTTGCCAGCATCTCTGTTTTTACGCTGCCTGGCCCTATCGCATTAACCCGAATCCCGAAGGGCGCCAATTCAAGCGCCATGGACTTTGTCATCTGCCGGAGACCACCTTTGGAAACACTGTAAGCGAGGTAATCCGGGAGAGACACCTCATCATTTATCGAGGACATATTGATAATCGAATATGGTCTTTCTGACATACGGGAGCGGTCTTCCCTGTTTTCGATCTCTTCCATCATGTGGGCAACCACAGCGCTGGACGCTAAAAAAGCACCGCGAAGATTCACAGCCAGCACTCTGTCAAAATCATCTTCATGCATGTCGGTTATTCCGCCTTTCACAGCGATACCGGCATTATTAATCAGAACATCAATCTGCCCAAACTGTCCTAAAGTGTCGGCGACAAGATTATGAACAGAGAGTTTATCCGAAACATCACAATCAAAGTAAATAACTCTGTCAGACACCGAATCAAATTCGGCTAAAGCAATTTCCCCGGCGGCTTCATCCTTGTCGGCGATGACAACATGATATCCGTCATCCAGAAAGCGCCTGGCACAGCCCAGTCCAATGCCCTTGGCACCGCCTGTTATTACGGCAACGCGTTTTTCCACTTACTCAATCCTCTTGTTTAACTGCCGATCTAGTTAGGATAATCCGGCAAGAAAATACAGTGAATAAGGTGACTTAGGCGGATTTGGAGGCGATGATCAGATCTTTAATTTGAAGCTTTTTTCGCTTGAGCATACTGATTCGAAGAGTGTCCGGGAGCGGGCTTTTCATTTCCTGTTTGATTTGATTGTCAATTTTGGCGTGTTTGTATTTTAGTTCCAACAGGTGAGCCTCAGCTGCCATTCGATCCTCCTCGTAAATTTATCCCCTGAAACCTCTTACCATATTTTTCAGAATAAGTCACTTCATCAGAAACATGTCATTGCGATATGGGAAATTTTACGTAAACTTGATTAATACACGGAGACTCCGCACAAATGGCAGATACGCCTGATGATAGCGTCGATGAAGACGCCGAGAACACAGCCGAGATGCTGGAACTCCTTGAAAACCTCAAAGAAGAGCACAGGCGAATTGATATCGAAATAGGTGCGCTTGAAGAAACCGGCGTTGTAGATGTGCTGAAAGTCCGGCGAATGAAAAAAATAAAACTTTCAATAAAAGACCAGATCGTATTTTTGGAAAATCAGCTTACGCCGGATATAATCGCTTAATACGGATCACCGGACTGATTTTTTTTAAGGCGCTTTTTTCGGGACAGGTTTTCGTTCACAGTCATTAAAATTCGTTCGGGCGTTATGCCGCTCACAACCGGCGTTGCGCCCCAAGAGGCCGTCAAATGAAGCGAGTTTGAAGGCATGTCTACACCAACTGTTTCAAGTATCCGAGACAACCGGTCCGCTTTGTCCTTGGCGTCATCAATTTCGCAATTAAACAGTAAAACTGTAAAGTCATCACTGTTCAGACGCGCAACCAGGTCACAATCCCTGACATTAGTCTGCAATTTATGCCCCACCTCGATCAGCAATTCATCCCCCATGACATGGCCAAACCGTTCATTGATGGATCTAAACCCGTCAAGGTCGAATAAAATAAGGCTCGTTGGAATATTATGACGCTGATAGACAGACTGAGCTCTAACGAGTTCTCGCAAGAATGCCCGCCTATTATAAACCGGCGTTAGGGAGTCCGAGTCTGCCGCCAACTCCAATTCTTTCACATAAGCTCTGAGTCTGATGATTTCTGCCAGCAGAGCCTCGCGGCTTTCCTGTTTGGCTTCCGAAATCCGAAGGCGCCCCGGCTCAGAACCTTGAAGTTTTCTGACCGTATTTTCCATTGTTTCATTCCTTCTGCCGAAGATATAGGCAAAGGTTATTAAGAAAACATTTTTCTCAGATTTCGCATTTTAGATTTGACCTCGGGTTTCAAAGGGTTAAATTCCAGTGCTTTCCTGCGGACTGATTTAATTTTGGGAAAGTCATGAGTAAAACTCCACAAGTCGCCATCATAATGGGTTCAAAGTCGGACTGGCCGACCATGGAACATGCAGCAGAAATGCTGGAAAAACTCGGCATCAGCTTTGAAAGCAAAGTTGTTTCAGCCCATAGAACTCCGCAGCGTCTCTACGATTTTGCAAAATCCGCCAAAGCGCTGGGATATCAAGTCGTTATTGCCGGTGCGGGCGGGGCGGCCCATCTTCCGGGGATGGTTGCGTCGCTAACCACCCTGCCGGTCCTTGGCGTTCCCGTTCAAAGCAAAGCCCTGTCAGGTCTGGATAGCCTCTTATCTATTGCCCAAATGCCCGGCGGCGTCCCAGTGGGAACACTGGCGATCGGGAAATCCGGGGCCAAAAATGCGGCACTTTTGGCGGCTTCCATAATAGCTCTAAACGATAAAGACGTCGACAGAGCCCTGACCGTATGGCGCGCCAAACAAACCGAGAGTGTTTCGGAAAATCCTGCTTAATGTCTGAACCTGATTCCAATGGTCTCTCTCGGGGCGCTATTATAGGCATATTTGGCGGAGGACAGCTCGGGCGTATGCTGGCTCTTGCGGCAGCTCCGCTAGGGTTTAAAACGCATATTTTCTCCCCAGACAAAGAATGTCCAGCCTCGCAAGTTGCATGGAAACATACCCATGCGGACTATACAGATCTAAAGGCTGTAGAGAAATTTTCGAAATCCGTGGATGTGGTGACCTATGAATTTGAAAACATTCCGACCGAAACGGCTATTTCCGCCTCATCTGGCGCTCCGGTCTTCCCGCCCGTTGAGGCGCTATACAATGCTCAGGATAGGCTAACGGAAAAAACCTATATCTCGGAAACGGCAGGCGTACCCGTTGCCCCATTTTATCCGGTCAATAATGAGTTTGACGCGAAACGCGCCATTAAATCCCTTGGCGGGAAATGCGTCATTAAAACCCGCCGATTTGGCTATGACGGAAAAGGGCAAATTATCGCGTCATCGGAAACAGAAGCCATGGAAGGCACCAAATCTCTGGGAAGCGTTCCTTGTATAGCTGAAGGATTTATCCCTTTTGTTCGGGAAGTTTCAATTGTGTGCGCCCGCAATCTTCAAGGAGATGTCACGGCATATCCGCTAATCGAAAACGAACACCGTAACCATATTCTTCACAAGTCCGTTTGCCCGGCCCGCGGCGATGATGGTCAGGCGCAAAAACTGGCGTTCAAAATTCTCCATGCGCTGGACTATGTTGGCGTTCTGGCTGTTGAATTTTTCGAACTTGGGGACGGCTCCCTACTGGTCAACGAGATTGCCCCCCGGGTTCACAATTCAGGTCACTGGACGCAAGACGCGGGCTGCACGGACCAATTTGAAATGCATATTCGCGCTATAGCCGGCTGGCCCTTAGGCGACGCTCAACCCAAAAATACCATTGAGATGACCAATTTATTGGGATCGGATATCGAATCTCTTAAAGAGCTCTCAGCTGACCCAGCGGTAAAAATACATTTATACGGCAAGACCGAGGCCCGCACCGGCCGCAAAATGGGGCATATCAACCGGATTATTTCTTAGCGGTATTTTCGGCGGCGCCGGCGATAGCGCAGACGGCCCAATAGACCTGCAGGGTCCGGCCACTTCTCTCTTTGTTTGCGAAAAGAAAACTTGGCTTTTTCGAACTGCATGACATTTTCAATTCGGGCATCCAGAAATGCCCGGGTTTTGGATTTATCTTCCGTATCATCTGACAACCAGGCCATAATGGAAGAGCCTATGACCCCGGAAAGTATGGTTCTCTTGGAATAGTAATTTCCGTCCGTGCTGGTATCCCCGATAGCCCGCCAGATCATGTCCGCGCTTTCCCAAAGTTGCTTGGGCCCCTGCCCCACTGCATCAGGCAGCGCCAATCGGGAGACGGCTCTGCGCGCGGCTTGTTCCTGCCCCGCCATTTCAGAGAGACGAATCCAGACACACTCGGTTACCTTGTCCCGGATTCGCATATTCGCAAGGCCGCGGGATTCGATTTTATCCAGCGCGGCCACATCTCCTGCATTTGACCAGTAGGCCAAAAGTTCCAGCGGGCCGCCGGGGAAATATAGCTCTTCGGACCCTGCGGGCAGGTCCGTATCTTTGATGGCTGACCTCAGCATTTTCTGTGTCCAGCCGTCAAACGGCACATGAGAGAGTGCCGCATGCAAAATATTTGCCCGCGCAATCTCGGAAGGATTATCAGAGCTCTCTTTCATAGATACAATATAAGTGCGAACTTGCCGCCTGTCACCCTTTACGCCTTGCGGCGTAAAATCACGCGCTTGAACCAG
>CAYQNQ010000124.1:0-7201 GCA_964418815.1 uncultured Hellea sp. | reverse complement strand
AAGAAGATTGTGATTGGCCTGGCAATTGTTCAAACGCTCATCGCTACCGCGCTATTTGTTCAGGCCTTATACGGAAAGCCGTTTTGGCCGGCTTAAAGTTATTCTAACCCAAAATTTCGCTTGGCGAATTCAAGCTGCCTCGCCTTACTCTTTTTGTCGGCTTCCGGATCGCTGCCAACTGTATAGCCTTGCCCAATGCACGACCCGACAAGTGAGCCAAGCGTGCTGCGAACGAAGGCCCGTTCCTCCCGGCTCATATCCGGCTCGGGCTGGAATTGCCCGGCTTTACCGTCAACGAGAAACACCCCCGTTTTCGGCTCCCATGAAAATTCGCAGCCGCGAATATAGGCGCCGCCAAATTGGCTTTTGGGCGACGCGTTTTCCCAGGCATGGCCCGCGCCATTAATCATCAACGTCTCAACTTCGCTGCCGCCGGCGCGGAGCTTGTCTTGAACTTCGGCGCATTTCGCCGGTTCGACCGAATTATCGGCATCTCCGTAAACGGCCAGATAGGGCGCGCCGGTGGTTGCCCATGAGCCCGTATTCTGATGGCAAGGGCCGTAAATATCCATATGAAGCGCAAAGGGCGGGATATCCGGTGCCATGATGTCTTTGACGCGTTTATCCAGCGTATAGCGCGTCGCCATTCCGCCGTAAGAATAACCAGTCACCCCAATTCTGTTTTTGTCGATGGCCGGATGAGTTCCCATTATTTTGAGCGCACCGTAGGCATCGGCCATGATATCGACCTCTGTGGCCGCCATGGTTTTCATCTGATAAGGCGTCGCGTCTGTCACGCCGCGCGGTTCGTAATAATCAACGACAAACCCGGCGATACCGTTAGCGGCAAACCAGTTGGCATAGGTAAACTCGCGACCGTCTTTTATACCGCCGCTACCGTGCAAAATAACGATAGCCGGAACGGGCGCATCGGCGCTTGCGCCTTCAGGCAAAACCAGCGTGCCCTTTCCCGTGGTATCCGGCGCATTCTTAAAACCGCCTAAAACCCGGCTGAAATCATAAGGACTCTTGGTTTGAAAAAAGACGACGCCGTTACCGGAGAACGTATTGGCCGGCGGCGGGTAATCCGGAAACTGCGGCAGCGGCAAGGTTTGCCGCGTCTCGGCTTGCTGTTTCTCAGGCTTAACCTCTACGGCCTTATCACAAGCCGCAAAAGCCAGAGCTGCAACCCAAAAAAACGGCTTCATCAGTAAACTTTAGCTTCGCTATATTCCGGCGGCGCGCCGAGCATTTCCCGGTAGGATGGCGGCTCCTTGCCTTGATCCGTAATGCCGTAGCGTTTGGCAATTTCAGCCCCGATTAAAACTTTACCGGATACTTCCTGAGCCTTCGGGTCCGAGGCGATGGCATGGACGATATGCCCGGTAAATTGCGGGTTCTCGGCAATCGCCATAAACTCTTCATATTGCTCGGGGTGAACTTCAGCTGCTTGCAAAGCCCGTTCCGTCCGCAGAGGACCCATCCAGATAGAGACGGCCTGAACATTAAACGGTTCCAAATCGACCGCCATGTCATTGGCAAATTTGTCGACGCCGGCTTTCTGGGCTCCATAGGCGGCCCCGTGCATATAACATGTTCCGCCAAAGGATGACCCGAAAGCAATCAGACCGGATTTTTGCTCGGCCATGATTTTGGCCGCATGCCAACTGGCTACATAAGCAGAACGCAGACCCACATCGAGAATATATTGCGCGTCCAGTTCCTTTTCCCAAAAGGGCTTCGGCTCAATGAGCTGATGATGAATATAGGCCGCATTGTTAAACAGAATATCCAGCCGACCCTGCTCATCCATGATCTGCTCAAAGACTTTAGACGTCGCCGCATCGTCGGACGCATCGCATATGACCCCCACGCCCTTGCCGCCCGCTTCCGTGCAGGCTTTGGCCGTCGCGTCGACGGTTCCGGGCAAGACTTCCCCAGTCCATCCCTTGTCCGTTCCTTTGGTTTTCGTGCGGCCCGTGACGTAAACGGTCATGCCTTTTTCGGCCAGACCAATGGCAATCCCCTTGCCGGCTCCGCGGCTGGCACCCGTAACCAAGGCAACTTTTGGCTCAGACATATTTTCCTCCCAATTTATGCCCTACGGCACGATAATTTTCGCGAGACGATTATTATATTTTTTTACGTCCACAGCGACGGTCGTTTCGACCAAACGCACTCCGTCCATATCCAGAATCTGATTGCTGGCGACGCGGTGGACTTCTTGCAACCCCTCAAAAAGTCCAATAGCCAGAATATCAAACCGCCCTAGCAAAATGATAACGCCGTTGATTTCACGGATTCTGGCCACTTTTACAGCGACATCTTTAATCTGGCCCTGCTCGGCATGAATACCGATATAGGCCAGTTGCGGCCGGTCCAACTGCGCCATATTGGTGACAGCGGTAAAGCGGATCAAGTTTTCTTCTTCCAGACGTTTAACGCGGGATCTGATTGTGCCCTCCGTATACCCAAGCTGCGCCGCAATCTTGCGATTGGACAGACGGGCATCCGTTGAAAGCAGGTCAATAATCTGTCGGTCCAGATCGTCTATCACATACTGACTCATCAGATCGGCGCCACGTCAAAGTCATATTTGATGATGTCCACGGCGAAGGACGGGTCGAGGCTGCGAACACCTTTGACCTGAGACAGTTTTTCCAAAAGAAACGGCCCCATCTGATCCAGCCCCGGCAGGGTCACCAGAATTTCAATATCATGTTTGCCGCTCACCAGCTGAACACTGGCCACTTCGTCGATTTTGGCAAGATCTTCGGCCACGTCATTGGCGCGCCTACCCTTAACATCCACGCCAATCGGCAGCAGAACATTAAACCCATAGGCAGTGAAATCAGACACGGCCACTACCTTCATGGCTTTGGCCTTTTCCATGCGCCGAATACGCGTCGCGACAACAGATGTGGTCACGCCAAGATCTTCGGCAATGGCATGGTTACTTGTGCGCCCATCCTGCTTGAGAATTTCAATAATTTTAAGATCAAGCTCCGAAAACTCGAACAGTCCACCAGGCATCCACTATTCCCTAAAGTGCGTAGTTATTGACCTTGTTTACTACGCAAAATAACGTTTTTCCAGTCAAAACCCGTCGTTTTGCGTAAAGTTTGAGGAAAACTGACCTATTTTGTTTTGGATATAGGGTCCATTCGCCTACATCAATCTTATGAAATCCAACCTGCGAAATCATAATGTGAGCGTCATTGATGTTAATCACATGATGTATGGGAATTTCATAGGCGTCATTTATGTTTTTGAGCAGAGTCTGGATAAAGGTCTTTTATCCCAAGCCTGGGAACATCTTCAAACCCAATGCCCTTGGCTGGCAGCCAGATATGACGGACTTCATCAATCCCTCAGAAAAGAAGCGTTTTCTTCACTACAATACGCCGAGTCGGGTCTGTTCGAAGCCGATGTCCGGCAACAGCCAAGGTCTAATTTCATTTTAGAGCCAGACAGACGATCCGTACTGTCAGGAAAAAGTCCGTTATCATCTTTGCAGCTAACCAAACTCGCAGATGGCAAGAGTGTGCTGGGTCTTGCCCTCAATCATGTCATCACAGATGCAGGCGGGTTTCACAAAATCGCCCATCATTTAGGCCATATTTATTCCGTACTCGCAGACGGAAAACCGGTTCCCGAGCCTTCATTTGTCACAAACCTGCCAGAGTTTTCGTTCGGCACAAATCATAATTGGGCAGAGACCAAGACTGAGCTCGCGGGGCAAGGACTGAAAACACCATTTTCAATTCGCGGCGCAAAAGGATGGCTACCGCGAAATATGATTGTCTGGGCCATGAACAAAATCTCGACCCAAAAGCGGCTGCGCGTCCACCTCACGCCAGAACAGGTTCGGAGGCTCAAGGCGTCAGCCTTAGAAGAAAGCGGCGAAGACTGGATCAGCACAAATGCAGCCCTTTGCGCCCATTTCACCGCCATCATGATTAATCTTATACATGACGGCACGCCAAAAAAGTCTCTTCGTATCGGCCAACTACTGGATCTTAGAAATCGGTATTTTGAGGATCCGGATAATCTGCAAAGCGGTTTTATCGGCAACGCCATTCTCATTCATACAGAGCAGGCCACACTTGAGAATTACGCGAGAGGTGCTTTGACGCGCTTCTTTAAATCCATGGTCGACGATTTATCACCCGAGTTTATAAAGTCCCGTCTTGATGTCATTGCCGATTGCCTGCGGCATGGCCGCAATTATCCCGGCCTTGAGATGTCCGACCCGCTTTTGGCCGTGAATAATCAGACGAAGATGCCCGCCTATAATATTGATATCAATGGATTTAAACCCGCAGATATCATTCCGCAGGATGTTGGCGATAACATCATGTTTTTCCCGGCACCGGACAGCGGCGTCGATGTCTACATCCGCGACATTCTCAATCCGAAACGTCAGGCGAAACTGGAAACACGCGAGTGGCAAGAACGGATATTTGATTTCTAATTAATCGAAAACGGTAGATTGTCATAGCGCCTAACGAAATGACCCTCGGCGAATTTTCCATTTTCGAAATCCACGACAAACTCCGGGCACCTGGCGAGAAGTTCCTCAATGACAATTCGGGCCTGCATGCGCGCGCCGGCCGCGCCGATACACATATGCGGCCCGCTGCTAAAGGCCACGTGGCGGCGGATTTTCCGGGTCACATCACAGGTTTCAGATGTGTCTCCATATTCGTTTTCGTCCCGATTGGCAGAGGCGTATAGCAAATGGACTTTGCGACCTTTCGGGATGGTCTGACCGCGTAAAGTCACATCTTCGGTCAGTGTCCGGGACAGGCCTTGAACCGGTGAACTCAGCCGTAAAAATTCTTCGATGGCATTTTTAATCAGCGAAGGATCCTCCGCAATTTTTTGCCGCTGCTCGGGCCAGCGGGTCATATATTCGGCGGCACTCCCAATCAGACCCGTCGCCGTATCATTGCCGCCCAGCACCATGGTGAACCCGACGCCCAGTATTTTCTGGGGCGAGAGTTTTCCGCCATGTTTCAAATCGGCGTGCACCAAGGTTGAAATCATATCATCTTTAGGCTCCGCCGTTCGTTTGGCCATGAGCACGGAAAAATACTGAACCAACTCCATCAAATTTTCCTGAGCCGCGAAAATATCACCAGTCGCGCTAGCGGAGGCTATGGACCAGGCCCATTTATCAAACAGAACCCGATCTTCCAGAGGCACGCCGAGTGTCAGCGAGACAAACAGAGACGGCAGGGGCTTTGCCAACTGCGAAATAAAATCGCCGCCGCCCTCCTTTTTAAGGCCCTCAATCTGCTCTACGACAAATTCTCGGAGCAGCGGCTCATAGGATTTCATCTTATCCGGCGTGAAAGTTTTAAGGGCTACATGACGCAGCTCGACATGCTCCGGCCCGTCCATCATAACGATGGGTGTTTCGCGGCCTTCATGCAGTTCTCTATCTTTATAGCTGGGCGTCAGGCCTTCCGTGGACGTATAAGTTTCGCCGTCCATGGAGGCATTAAACACATCCTTATATCGCGACAGAACGAAGTAATCTTCGCCCTCGCCATTGTCGGCAACCCTATAAACAGGGGCCTCCTTTCGTAGGCGCGCATACATATCAAAAGGATTACGCCAATCCTGACCCGTCGCCGGTATGTAAAGGTCAGCCGCCAACTTTATTGCGGCGTGACCCAAATGGGCGAACTCCAGGCCCTGTCCTGCAAAACAGGATTGTAGTCGGGCGTCGGCGGCGTTCCGTTTCGAACCGCATCCCATGTACTCCAGCGGCATTTCGGATTTTCCAAAACCCGAACATAATAAGCGACCTTTTTATCGGGATGATAATTGGGATCGGTCCAGAGCGCCTTGAGTTCCGTCTTGCCGGTTTCGTCATTTGTCGAACAATTTGTCAGGTCGACCCGGGCACCGTTGTCGGGACACCGTCTTGTTGCCGGATCAGGAACGCCCGAGGCGCAAACCACATCATGGATTTCTTCCATGTTCTGCGCGCCCACAGACCATGTTTTAACGACCTGAATTCTCTGGAGCGGATAGCCGTCCGGATCCTGAACACTCCAGACGACAAAACCGGGCGAGTCTGCGCCGCCGCTGATTTTACCGCCCATAGGAACGCCGCCGCTATAGGCCTGTTCCACCATATTGGACGACGACAAAATATCGTCCCCGTAATCACCGGCGAAAAAGCGCACTTTTATGCGGGGCCCGGAAGTGGCAAAGGTCTCCTTTCGGGCCATAGCGTCAAAAATATGTTCGCGCGTATTGGCCTCAGCCCAGACGGCCGCCAGACCCGAAGCCGCATATTCCTGCGTCGACAAAAATCCGAGCGGCCCCTCATCGCGTTCGTCCCCCCATTCTGTCGCCCCGCCCGGGGGAATAGAGCCTCTGGCATTTTTGTCAGCGTCGGTTGCGAATTTTCCGAAATGGTCTTTCTCAGATAAAGACGGACCGCTGACATGACTATCCGACGAGCCTATGAACCCGAACTCGTATGGATTGGCGCCGTGTTCTTCTTCGAGCCGCATGCCGACAGCGAGAGATTGCCGCACAAAACTGCCCGGCACTTTTCTGGAAATGACCGGCATGCCCACTAGAATTTCGTAAAGCTCATGATTGGCAAACTCGTCCTCCGGCGACAAAATAGGGTGGGTTTCCGACGTGCCTTTAACCTGCGCCATTTCAACAATGGGTTCATTGCGCATTCTGTTTATGGCGTAACCTTCACTTTGCGGCGAACCGTCTGTCATGGTCATGGCGAACATCTCGCCATTAGAGCCATTGGAATTATGCGGGATGGCGAGGACTTCATAACCCTCTGCCCGCTTCTTGTTCATCCATTCCCACAGGTCTTCCGGGTTTGTGGAATCCAGCGTTGAAAATAAACGCTGGGGCGCCTTATCTCTGAACACAACATTGCGGTGCAGATTGGTCGCGCCCAGATTGGCGTCGATATCGCCAATAATATTCATTTGGGTGTATTCATAGGCGGCGAATGTCGTGAACTTGCCGGGTTCATAATGTTTTTCGGCGGCGTTGACGTTAAAAGCCCAGGCACTGTCGATAAATTCGCGGTCATAGATATCATCGATTTCCTCGCCGGTGACAATTGTCGTCCCGATATCCATGAAGGCGTTCATGCGTTCCTGACGAGAACCGCCCCATAATCCAAAAATTCTTTTGGCGGTTTCCGTGT
>CAYQNQ010000123.1:0-7235 GCA_964418815.1 uncultured Hellea sp. | reverse complement strand
GAACTTAAATATCATGTGGGCAGCGGCGTCGTTTTAGATAGTGATGGTCCGGACGAATATGAAGAATGCCTGCTCAAAGCCAAAGTGCTGTCCGATATTCCAAGCCTTGTAGAAACCTTTCGCTGGGAACCTGACAAGGGCATAATTCGGAAGAAACATCATTTCGCTCGCCTCGCCAGCAGCGCGCGGCAGCTCGGATATACATTTGACGAAATTAGTCTTCAGTCTGCACTCACCAAAATATCGGGGAAAACACCGCAAAAATGCAGGCTTATCCTCAGCGAAAACGGAGCCATTTCTGTGGAGCATGAAGATCTGGTAAATCTGGAAAAACCGGTTCTGTTATCCTTATCCAAATATCCTTTATCCTTAGGTGTTCAAGAATTTCGGCACAAAGTTCTTGCTCGTGACTTTTATGACGGAGAGCGCAGCCGCCTGTCCGCTAAAACAGAATGCGCCGAAGTCATTTTTCTAAACGGCGAAGGCGAAATTTGCGAGGGCAGCTTCTCAAGTCTTTTTGTGAAAAATGGCGATCACCTTACAACACCAGCCCTCTCCAGCGGCCTTTTGCCCGGAGTTTTGCGCGGCGCTATGATTGAAACCGGAGATGTGTTGCAAAAAATCATGACCATCGAAACGATTAAATCCGCAGATGAAATATATATCGGCAATTCCTTGCGAGGGCTTATTCGCGCCAGATTTATTGACTACGATCTGCATTAAAGTTTTTCTTGCCATTGAACCCGTCAGCGCCGCCAACTATAGATAGGCAGTTAAATGGGAGGACAACATGGCCAAACTAAGCACATTGCAATATCTGGATAAGGCGCTTTCCGGCCTGAGAGAGTTAGGACTGCTGAAAGGCGATAGCGATCCAGTGCCAGTCGTCACATTGTTGGATCAAATCTCTGACCTGGACGAAGCCAAAGTCACGGCCATCGCAAGAACCCTCAATCAGGCGTCTTATTTTAACGAGGTTGTGCGAGAACATGTCTCCGGCATAAAAGTGGCCGAACGCTATGAGGGCATCACAAATGCCTTTAATTCCATAAGGGACGATACCAAAGCTCTGGTCGATCAATATGCCGACGGTAAAATAAATACTATGGAAAAACTCTCAAACATTTGGATGAAAATGCGCCGCGGCACGATCGCCGACCGTTTCGAAAAGATTAAAAGTCTATACACAGACGTCACCGAAGAAACCGCTAATCAAATTGAACGCGAAGTATTGATTCTGGAAGCCTATATGGATTTCAGAGGCGCAATGAAGAATGCAGAAGTATTATCATTCGACGTTTTGCAAAAAGCTGAAGGTGAGCTGGAGCAAGCCAAGACTGACGTGAATAGCGCCGTCGCCACGGTGGAGGCCTATACCGGTGAAAACAAAACGGAGCGCGCCCAATTAGAACTCGACCGGGATGAGAAACTGCGCCAGCTTCAAACCTCTGACAAACGCTACCAGATTTCCAAAGATCTATCGGACAATCTGACCGTGGGTTATAACACGTCTGAAGTGGTCATGGCGCGCCTCGTCCAAACCAAAAACGCCAAGGAACGTGTTTACGCGCAAAGCATTTCCTTTTTCAGCACCAATGAAGTCGTGCTGACAGCTTTGTCTGCCACTCTGACCGGCATGCACGGGCTGCACGAAAGCACACAGACACTCGAGGCCATGAAAAAAGGAATGAATGAAAGTTTGGAAGTTCTAGCCGAGATTGGGGATAAAGTTCAGGAAGCCGCAATCCGGTCCGGTTACGGGCCCACGGTCTCGGCAGCGGCCGTGAAGAAGCTACTGGACGCCGTGGTTTCCTATCAGGAGCGCAGCCACGAAATCATAAATGAGATGCGGAATCTGGCGACGGAAAATTCCAAAGAAATCCGGGTCATTGTCGAAGATGGCAAGCGGCGCCTAGCCAAGCTGGCCGAAACCGGCGCGTCTCATACTTTGATGATCGAATCCTAGGGAAATCCGCCTTGCGCCGTTTAAGGCCGAAGCGTATGTCAATCTCATGGTGAACACAGGCGATATTCACGAAGCGGAAGAAGCTCTCGAGAACGCTAAGTCCGATCTTGTGACAGGCGACCAGAACCTCGACGATGTGATGCTGGCCATGGACGTCGTGGATACGCTCCGCCACGAAAAACTCATGGTCGAAAAAGAGCTTGCCGGTGAAGACCGCCGGGAAGCCCTCGTCGCCCGCCTTCGAGAGATCTATACGGCACAGGGCATTCAGGTTTCCGACGAAGTCCTGATGGACGGGGTCATGGCACTAGAGGAGCAAAGATTTGTCTTTGAACCGCCTAAAAAATCCTTTGGATTGAGCCTCGCCAAACTCTACGTAAATCGTAGACGGTGGATGCCGCTATTGACGATTACATTGTTGGTAATTGGTGCGGCTTGGAGCATAAACCACTTCGCTTTTGAACGCCCGGCTCAGCAGGAAATCGCGCGAGCTGAAACATTGCTTTCCAAGACTTTGCCGGACCAAATAGAGGCCAATCATGATAAGGCCATGTCTATTGTTAAATCGGACATAATCAAAGTGCAGATTAATGATCTTTATGTCCTAGCGAAAGAGGCCGTCGCCGGAGGAGATGCAACCAACGCCAAGAAATATTCAAGCGATCTTGCTCAGTTAGGTTCTGATCTATCCCAAACCTATGAGCTGCGAATAGTCTCGAGACCCAATGAAAATAGCGGCGTGTTTCGGCTTCACGACGACAATGCAAATGTGAGAAATTACTACCTTATCGTAGAAGCCATTAATGCTGCGGGAGAACGCGTTACAGTTCCGATTAAAAGCGAAGAAGATCGCAGCTCCAAGCGAACTGATATTTGGGGCATTCGCGTACCCGAATCTGTGTTTAACGGCGTAGCAGCCGATAAACGCGATGATGCGATTATCCAAAACAGTCTGGTCGGCGAAAAAAAGCGCGGCTATCTGGAACCGGAATACACCATCAAAACCTCCGGTGGAAAGATTTTGGAGTGGTAAGATGAGGAGCGGCCGCCAGACACTTCACGATATCGACACCGCTATTGCAAGAGCCCGCAAAGCTGTTTCGGAAGCCTCCGAGCTTCCCAAACATCACGCTGAATCGCTCATGGATTTGCGGCGTAAACAATCCACAGCCTATGACGAAATCGCCCGAACCCGCCTTAAACTGCTGCAGGACGGCGACGGCGGTGAACTAGGATACTTGGACCGCAAAGCCGGAAAACTTCTTGAAAGCCACAACACGGTGCGGAACGAACAGGCCAAAAAACTTGATAAGGCGGTTGTTAAAATTGAAAAACTTGAGGCCGAGCGGCGCAAGCTGGAAGTCAATGTTGAAAAAGCCATTGACGCCTATGATAAAGCAGTGGCCAAAGCGGAAACCGAAATTCTATTGGACCCTGCCTATCAACAAGCCCTTGATATTGTAGAAACAGCCGAAAGCATGGTGATCCGCGCAACGGAAAAACTTGAACTGGCACGACAAGATGAGAAGGAAAAAGGTAAACCTTACCGCAAGGACCCATTTTTTAATTATCTGCAAAAACGGCGCTACGGTACCAAAAAGGCCAAAGGCTGGTTTCTGACCAAAATGCTCGATGGCTGGGTCGCCCGAATAGTGAAATACCGGGATACAGCGGAAAACTACCGACGGCTGACGGATATTCCCAGGCGCCTCGAAAATCATGTGAAATCGCTTGAAGAGCATGTCTTTGAAAGCCGCGAAAAACTGGAGCAATTAGAAGCGGAAATCCTTGAAAGAAAAGGGGTTACCAAACTTCACAGGGACTCTTTGAAAATGCAGTCAAAACTTGACGCTGTTGACGAAAAAATTGCGGCGGCCGAGCGAGAATATGAAACCTTGAGGAGCGAACACCAACAGCTGGCCGCAGGCGAAATCGGGCCGTATCGGGAAGCTGTCGAGATTATTTCCGAGGGTCTCAGACGTGTGAAATATTCCGATCTTCGCCGCCTCGCTTCGCAAACAACATCACGCCAGGACGACAATGCTATCGAAGACATTCTGGAACTGTCGCGAGCAGCCGATGAACTTGAAGATGACCAAAAGGAAGCGAAATCCCTTATAAAAAAATATGAGCGGTCACTGCGCGATCTGGAAAAAATCAGACGTAAGTTCAAGTCCCGTCGTTATGACGCCCCCTCATCCGCATTCAAAGATGACATGGTAAAAGCCATATTGCTTCAGGTTCTGGCAGGCGCCATGAGCGGCGATAATCTTTGGCGACAAATAGAACGGGCACAGCGCACGATCCGGAGATACTCTGATAATGATTTTGGCGGGGTGGACTGGACGGAAGGACTACGCCTGCCCCGGCCATCTACGCGGCGGAGAAGCCCGCGGGTACGGACATCTATTCCGAGAATGCCGCGTACACGATTACCGAAGCGGCCATCTATTTCGCGCTCATCAGGAGGTCGGTCCAGAGGGGGCTTTAGAACGGGCGGCGGTTTCTAAATCTCTCCATCAAGACCTCAGACAACCCATCGAAAATAGTGGTCGTGGCTTTGAATTACTTAGATAAAATAAACTGCAAATGTCACTAGAAATTTTCCGAATCGCTTGCTAAGACGCGCCAGTCAAATGGGGACTCACATGGATTTTAATGTTGCAGAGGTACTGCCTCTGGTCGCGAAATATGCCGTGCCGGTACTGGGCGCACTGATAGTTTTCTGGATTGGCCGAATGATTGCCAAACGCCTTGGAAAATCAACAGAAAGTATGATGAATAAACGTCCCGATGCGGAACAAACCCTTTCAAGGTTCGTGGGCAATTTAGTCAAATTCCTGATTTTAGTTTTCACGATTATCGCCGCGTTGACCGTTATCGGAATTGATACATCATCGTTTTCAGCCATCGTTCTGGGTTTTGGCGCGGCCATGGGTTTTATCCTTCAAGGCTCACTTTCCAATGTGGCAGCCGGCGTCATGTTGATGCTGTTTAGACCGATTAAAATCGGAGATGACGTGGAAGTGGGCGGCGTTGCAGGAACCGTAACTGAAATTGGAATAACGGCTACGCGGCTTAAATCTGTCGATAGCCGCGAATTTATTGTCTCAAATGGCGATGTCTGGGGCGGAACAATTGTCAATAACAGTTCTTTGGGTGAGCGCCGTCTCGATATGGTATTCGGCATCGATTATAGCGCAGATATCAACAAAGCCATCACAGCTCTGACTTCCGCGGCGTCGGCTCATCCGCTGGTGCTGGACAAACCGGAGCCTTGGGCCAAAGTTGTCAATCTCAATGAAAGTTCCATCGATTTGGAGCTACGAGCCTGGTGTAAAGCCAGTGACTACAAAGCGCTTAAAGTGTCCATTTCACAACCCGCAAAAGCCGCTCTGGACAAAGCCGGAATCGGCATCCCCTATCCGCACGAAATCAAAATCAAACAACATGTCAAAAAATCAAAGGCGCGTGACCGTCTCGCCCGCCTTCAATCACTTCGAAACAGCTAGACTTATTTAGGGAGTTTAAAATGCAAGATGCAACAGTCGCAGCGGCTGAGACCGCAGAAAAAGCCGCCGGAGGGCTGGGGTTTTCAATGGATAACCTGACCAATTTAGATTGGTGGATGGGCACGGTTGGCCCCTACGCCATAAAGATATTCATGGCCTTGCTGATCCTTTGGATAGGTATGAAAATTGCCCGCTGGGTTGGCAAAAAGGTCAAGACACTGTCCATGCGGTCTCCTACCGTCGATGAAACTTTAGGCAACTTTATCGGATCCATTGCCCGCTATGCCGTAGCTGCTATGGTTTTCGTAGCCGCCATTGGTCAAGTCGGCGTTCAGACCGCTTCACTGGTTGCAATGCTCGGCGCCGCTACATTGGCCATTGGCCTGGCCCTTCAAGGCACACTTTCAAACGTTGCAGCCGGCGTTATGCTCATGCTTTTCCGGCCTTACAAACTCGGCGATTATGTTGAAGTCGCCGGCAAGGAAGGTGTCGTAAACGACATGAATATCTTCACGACAAATCTGGCAACAGTCGATAATAAAGAAGTTATTATCGCAAACGGCGAAGCCTGGGGTTCAACAATCCAGAACTTCACATCACTGGGCTTGCGCCGCGTCGATGTGGATTACGGAATTCACTATGATGACGACATTGATAAGGCGATCAAGATCATCAACGATACCGCCGGCAAGCATCCCGACGTTTTGTCAGAGCCTCACGGACCTTGGGCGAAAGTTGTTACTCTGAATGAAAGTTCGGTCGACATCCAGAGCCGTGTTTGGTGCAAGCCGGAGCATTATTGGGATGTTATGTTTGACCTTAAAAAGTCCATCAAAGAAGCGTTCGATAAAAATGGAATTACAATTCCTTATCCGACCTCGATTGAACTCGACGGATAATTTCGCAAGACATAAAAATAAATCAGGCCCCGTCGGGGCCTTTTTTTGTGGCTACCCCTTACGGAGCCGGGCAATATTCAGCCTTGTCTTCGTCGGTGCCCCGGTAAACCAGACGACCATTTTTCCGATACCAGAGTATATCGGAATATCCACGCGACGAAACGGCAATGGAGTTTTTCAATGCCGGCTGGAATTCCCAGCCTCTGATATCGAAACCCGACCCATGCAGTATTTCGGCGTCTTCGGACGAACACTTTCGAGCGTACACATTGTAAGCACTACCCAAGTCACTAACGGCGTAGTCAAAGCAGCAATATTCCGATTCACGTTTTCGACTCTTACTCGCTTTTCTAGTGGTGTTGTATAACTCCACCTCTGCTATAAATTCGGGTGTTACAGAAGGATCAATGGGTTTGGGTTCAGCAACCTCAATACCAAATTCATTCTTAAGCTGAAATGTCAATTTTGTTTTGAGGCCACGGCGCCAGGTCGGCTTTGGGCTGTACTTAAATCTTCGTAGAGCGGCCTCTGATGGCCATTCATAAATATTATCTGTGCAGCTTAAAATCTGAATATTCTCTGTTTCGCCCTGAGGGTTAACATCGAAGCTGGCCTGACATTGACCACTTTGTTTAGCGCCGGCCGGAAATCGCAGTTCGGGCTGTTCAATGGGTTTGTTGTCACTGCTGTCGGCCTGAGCCCAGACAGCGTTGTATCCGCTTAGCGAAATCACGGCCGTCAAGATCAAACCCGCTGTACTTCTACTCACTTCAAACTCCTAATATGGGCAGTACTGACTTCATAAATGAGCGAAAGCCGCCTTGCCAAATCACTTTTGCATATGATGTTCAGAAGTAA
>CAYQNQ010000122.1:0-7390 GCA_964418815.1 uncultured Hellea sp. | reverse complement strand
CGAGCGACTTTGACATCATCGATGCGCCCATCCCGACCTGTCCGGAAGGCGGGGTAATCATGAAACCCGCTTTCATCTCGCTGGACCCATATGTGGGCTCCCGCCTAAGGGGCCGCCATATGGGCGAGCCAGCCCCAGAGCCGGGCAAGGGCGAAATTCCGGGAGCCGGTGTCGGCGAAGTCATTGAAAGTAAGGCCGAGGGCATCTCCAAAGGTGACTTTGTACATTCCATGGAAGCAGGCTGGCGGGAATTTGCCGATATCGCACCTGGACATTTTGAAAAAGTCGACCCGGGCGCTGCGCCGCTGTCATCTTATGCTGGTGTCCTGGGCATGCCGGGCCTGACCGCGTGGGCCGGGACAACCCAGCTGGCTGGTGTGCGCGAAGGCGATATCTTTCTGGTCAATGCAGCTGCCGGACCTGTTGGCGGCACAGCGGGGCAGATTGCTAAATCCCGAGGGGCCAAAATCATAGGCATTGCTGGCGGACCTGAAAAATGCGCAATCGTTACCAATGAATACGGCTTTGATGCCTGCCTTAATTATAAAACTGAAGGCTGGCAGGATGAACTTAAAAACCATGCCCCTGACGGCATTACTGTGCACTTTGAAAATGTGGGTTCGGATATGCTGTCCTGGGCCATTGCCAATATGCAGCTCTACGGAAGAGGCGTAATTTGCGGACTCGCAGCGCATTACCACGCGGAGGCCCCGCCTGCCTCCATTGCCATTGGTCCAGTGGTTGGCAAGCGCGCCTCGCTTATGGGATTGGTCGTCTATGATTTTTACAACCGATGGAGTGAATTTCGCGCCGAAATTGCCCCTCTGGTCAAATCCGGCGAGATAAAGATTCGCGAGGATAAAGTCTTCGGAATTGAAAACGCCCCCGCCCTTATGGAAAAACTGGTCACGGGTAAAAATGTCGGTAAGGCTGTGTTGGAAATGTCATGACTCATATAACCCTCCGAGGCAAAATTCTATACACCAGCAAAAAAGCTGAGCGTATGGATAAGGAACGCGGACGGGAATTTTTTTCTTTAACCGAGCAAGCCGATGGTACTTCTGTTCTCCACGCCCATTGCGAAATTGACGATGCACCTGATGTTATTCGCGATGTGACCTGTGCGTTTGACACTGCAACTATGCGGCCACTCGATGCCAGTGTACGTATATCTGTCGGAAGCCGTTTTGAAGGGTCCGGCTGGTTTCAATTTGGCGAAAATTCTTCAACATGCGAAATGATCAATCATCAGGACGGACGGATTTCTCAAAAGCTGGATCATGACGGACCTATCTCCTGGTTTGGTCACCATGCCATTATTAATGACGGCTTTCTGTCGCGATATTTTCCAATGAACGCCAAACCTGGAAAACGGGCCATGACCAATGTGATGATGAGCTCACCCGACCACCGGGGCGCAACGGGCCCCTTGCTCTTCCCCATGAAATTTTCTGTCGTCTACGAAAAAGACGAAACCATCACCGTAGGCGCAGGCACTTTCAACGCCCGAAAATTCCTGATCACCGACACGGCGGGTAATCTACCGGAAGAACATCCGCCATACGAAATCTGGGTAACCAGAGACAAACGCGGCTTGTTCTTACAAGGCGGCGTCGGCGGTTATATGATGACCTGGTATGAACTTGTGGAGCTACAAACATGACGGTTTCGCTTTTCAGCCTATTAGTACTGTTTCATATTCTATTATTCGTATTCTGGCTGGGCGCGGACCTTGGCGTGGCCATTGCCGGAGCCCATTTCCGGAAACGGACTTATTCTGTTGAGCAACGTCTCGCGGTTTTGAAATTATTGGTAGCAACAGATATGGGCCCGCGTTCTGCCTGGGCACTTATGGTGGCCAGCACTATCTCTTTGGTTCATGTTGCGGGTTATTGGACTGTGCCTGTCTGGGGTCTTATTTTGGCCTGGGCCGTCAGCCTGTTCTGGCTCTGGCTGGTCTGGGCAGCGCACTTGGCAGGGCAAACGCCAAAAGCTGCGAAGCTCAAAAAAATCGAAATGGTCCTGAAATGGGCACTTGCTGCTTTTTACCTCGGGCTAGGTCTTATATCCCTTATCAGAGGCGAGCCATTAATCGAGAAATGGCTGGCGGCCAAAGCCCTGATTTTCGGCCTTATCTTTGTCGCCGCCATCATGATTGACATCATGTTCAAACCGGTTGGGCCGCTTCTTATGAAGCTAATCGAAGAGGGATCGGGAGGTCCTGTCGAAGATCCGCTTCTGAAGACCATGAACAAGTCTCGCTTTTGGGTACGTGTGACATATATATTGCTGGTTATCGTTGCCTTTTTGGGCACGACAAAACCCTTTTAAGCCATATTATGTTACGATATTTACTCTTCGCATTCATACTGTTGTTTTTAAGTGCCTGTCAAAACGACTCACAAGACGTGGGGGTTAAAACCTGCGACACAGAATCCGTTATAATGGTCGTCGCGGGTCAGACGCTCGACAGGACCCGTATGAGGCAATATGCTAAGGCCATTGCGGATTCTGGCATTTATACTGAAGTCGGCGGATATTATTTGAACAGTCCTGCTCCGGCCGCGGTTTTCGAAGGTGATATACCGAAAGGTTATGTGACGCTTATGGTCCGGTTTCCATCCTTGAAAAAGGCAGAAGAATTCTGGAATAGTGATGTCTATCAGAACGAAATAAAACCTTTGCGGCTCAACCCTTCTGCCGGCGACTATTTCGTCACCGTTTATAAGGAAACCGATATGCCAAGTTATATGAAAGGCAAAATATCGAACGGAAACTATCTCTGCGAGTAGCTACTGACCTTTATTATAAGCGTCGCGGTCTAGAACCTTGTTCAGCTCTATAAAATAGCCATCCCGGTCAAAAAGATAGCAGGTTCGGACAACAATAGGTTCGCCGCCAGCGCGGGCGGGATAGGTTGTATTGCTTGCTTCTGTTGTCATAAAAACGCCCGGCAATTTTGCGGCTTGCTCGCAATGCTCATCAACTTTTTCTGTATTGAAAACTAAAATGGCATCTCCAACACCCATTCGGCGCCTCGGCGGATCTAAGGGTGGAATTTCGGGATCCAACCATTGTAAGAGTCCTATCCATCCCACCCAGCTATCATTTGAACTCACGAGAACAAGTCTGGCTTTTGCGCCCGGTTCACCGGCTGGAAGCGCAACGCCGCTCATGGTCACTTCCGCGTCATAATTGACCTCAAACTCAAGGACATCACGATATAGCTTCAGACTTTCTTCGATGTCGGAAACGATAAGTGATACGCGTCTTAAGTCAGCTGGAAAACTCTGGGCCGCCGCATCGGGGGCTTGAACTGAACCAGGTGTCTCCGGGTTTTTTTTACATGCTGAAAAATTCAGAGCACTAAAAACAATGGCGAGAACAATTGAAAAACGATTATTCATGATAATTTTCTCCACCTTTTAAATTGCAGTAGCATGTCCGGCGAGGATTCCAATCGCTAACCCCGCAAGATATTTCAATGATAAAGATCAATCCAGAATTTTAAATTTATGCAGTCGCGGGGCTGGGAACGTATTTTCCGGCGCGTGTTGAGGCTGAAAATTTTTCGGTGATGGCGGGCCGGGCGGGTCAACTCCATCTCATTCCTAGCTTGGGTTCGGTGGGGCGAAAAGCCGCTCATTAAATTTAAATAAAATCTAGTATCTAATTGTCGTCATCACTATTTATAGGGTGGACAAAGAAAGATATCGTCATGACACCCAGTCCTGAAACCTGCAAAACCATGCAAGATGTCAGAGAAGGCGTAGACACTCTAGATAGAGAGCTGGTCCGACTTTTGGTGACACGCCAAGGGTATATGGACGCCGCTGCGAGAATAAAAGATAGCCGCGACTCTGTTCATGATGCTGAGCGTATAGAAGATGTCGTCTCCAAGGTATTGCAGACAGCAAAAGCTGAAGGTTTGAATCCTGAAATCGCTGAACCCGTCTGGAGAAAGCTCATTGAGCGCTGTATCGCCCATGAATTTGAAGTTTGGGATCTGCTGCGCGAAAACAAAAAAGCCGTTTAGGTATCCTGTTTACGAACTTATAGGTGGTGCGGGTGAGAAGACTCGAACTTCCACGCCTTGCGGCACTGGAACCTAAATCCAGCGCGTCTACCAATTCCGCCACACCCGCATCCGTGTGATTGGTGCCGCGCATTTGCGCAAGTTTGGGCCTTCCGTCAAGATAATTTTAGCAATAGTCTGCAAGCCTGGAACATATGACGACTGATCTGTACATAAGCGAGCGGCTTAACGCGGCGGCATCTACCATTCAGGCTTCCTTTGCGGCCTTGCCAAGCGAAGCAAAAATACAGGCTTTAACGCAAGATGCCTATGAGGCAAGTTCCAGAGGATATTACGACCCGGTCGAGGACGAAAAACTACGGGAGATCTACACGCGCTATCTCGGTATCAGATCCGCCATCTGGGCAGAAATTCGAAATTTGAAACCTATTTACAGAGCCTACAAAAAAGGCGGCGGGTTGACGCAGAGTGAATTTCAAGCCTTTGGCATCGCCTTTTCGGGCGCAGAGATTATTGTCCGAACCGGAGAGTTTTTAATCGCGCTGGCTCATGAAAAAGACATGGTTTGGAAAAAGCTCGATGAAGCAGAAGCTCGCTATGGGCTAGCCCGGAAAAGTTTTACGCGTATTTACCGGCAGCTCACCTCGGCGTTTAAGATGTATCCTTTTTATCGAGCTGTAGAATTTTTTGACACAAATCGAGATGCGGTTTTATCAGCTCTCGCCGATGGTGGATATGAGCGCAACGCCAAAATTTTGCAGAAACTCAACTTGCCCAAGACATCACGCGGCGATCATTTGCGGCGCTATGGGCGGTTTGTGCGGTTTTCCCTAAGACGTCGGCGGAAATCAGCTCAGCGCAATATGGTCTTCGCGCTTTTTCAGGGAACCGGAGAAGATATAGCGGATCTCAAAATTCCTTTTTTAAAGGCGCACAAAGCTCCCAAGCGGGTCCATCAATCCGTTATAGACGCGCTACTACCTGATCTGCAGCCCGGCGATGTTTTCATCACACGGCATGATGACGCCATGAGTAATTTATTTCTTCCGGGTTTTTGGCCACATGCAGCCTTTTTTATCGGCTCGCCAGAGCAAAGAGAGGCCTTGAATATTGAACACAGATCAGACGGGTTTCGCGATAGCGGCCTAGAAAACATAAGGGTGGTGGAATCAAAAAAAGACGGCGTATTATTCAGAGAAATTTCTGAAACACTCTATCTAGATGCCTTTGTTGTTATGCGACCGCAAATCGCGCCTCGCGATATCAAAAAGGCGATAGAGCGCGGTATGAGTCATGCCGGCAAGCTCTACGATTTCATTTTCGATTTTGGCACTTCGGATCGCTTGGTGTGCACGGAACTCATTTACAGAGCCTATCAGGGGATAGGCGGGATCGATTTTAATCTCTCCACCAAAGCCGGACGCAAATGCCTTTCAGCCGAAGATTTCCTTAATCAATCAATCGCCAATGGCTGGTTTAAACCGGTAATAACTTACGGAATTGAAGGGAACTCACGCCAGAACGGAATGGAGGCCGCGCAAATACTCCATGGGAGTTTCGACGCTAAATTTGATCTGCCTTAGCCTTAGGCTTCGGCTTTTGAAAAAATCCGTTCAAACTTAACAATAACCCGGCTCCAATCGACGCGTAAACACCCCAACCAATAAAGGTTTTAAGTGTTGCGAACGCGTCTCCCGGACTCGCGCCGGTTTGATGGCTAAAATTCAGGATTCCGCCTATCAGCCCCAGGACTGGTACTAGGCCGACGAACACCTGCAGCCAGCGTGTATTAAATTTCCCCAATAATCCCGTGGCAATGACCAGTAGCGCTAGAGCTGGAATCACAAATAAGGCCGCTGCATCCAGCTCAGGGTGGACCGCCAAATCAAATCCGGAGCCCTGCAGCGCAAAAAACTTGCTCCAGGGCAGGAAAAAGCAGCCAAAAAGCAAAGCGGCCAAAATAGTATCAAGTCGGTTTTTCATAACCATTATCCCTAATCTATTTTTAGAATAACAGGGGGAAGCAAAATTGAAACCCTGTTCAGGCACTGCAGATCAAACTTGCATAGAGTAATTGCTGGACTATGGAGAGAGGTATGAAAAACTTTATTGTCATGACGCTTGTTGCAATTTCGCTGACTGCCTGCTCCAGCACACCGGATCCTGCAAAAGTCTGCACGGCCAACTGGATTGAAAAACGGTCGGCGAAAGCTGTCGACAATATCTTCGACGATACGGAAAAAACGGTCCGTTCGCTGCGCAAAGTGGGTAATGCCTATCTTGAAGGAAAATCCCCGAATATATTTCAGCTGTTTTCGCTAGCACGAAGAGTTCAAAGTCTTGAAAAGGAGCTCCTCAGAGGTAGCGGTATCAAGGACCTTAAAACCGTGGCCCGGCTCTGCAACAATCCTCAAGTCGTAAAGGACGGTATTAGCGCCTATGTTGACCGAATGGAGTTGCCCGATAAAATGCGATCCTTCATGGAAGCTCTGCCGGAATATCGAAATATTGTCGAAGGACATATTCGAGATGTAACGAAGTAAGATTGACCTGACCCTGCCGCGCAATTAAAGCCCGCATCATGACCTTTTGCGTAGCTGCATTATATCATTTCACCCGGCTCCGGGACTATGAAAACCTCAAAGCGCCCCTGCTCTCTCTGTGCCAGATGCTGGACATTAAAGGTACGATCCTATTGGCCTATGAGGGAATAAACGGGACGGTTGCGGGAAGCGATAAGGCCATTCGGGATCTTATGAATTTTTTGCAGGCTGACCCACGTTTAGCGGATCTTTCTCACAAAGAAAGCCGCGCCGAAGACATGCCGTTTTACCGAATGAAAGTTCGGTTAAAAAAAGAGATTGTAACCATGGGCGTTGAAGGTGTTGACCCCAATGATGTTGTGGGAACCTATGTTAACCCAGAAGATTGGAATGCGCTCATTTCAGATCCCGACCTTATACTGGTCGACACTCGAAATGACTATGAGGTGGAAATCGGCACTTTTGAAGGGGCCGTCAATCCGGATACTGAATCTTTTCGAGAATTTCCAAAATGGGTCAAGGACAACGAAGGCCGCCTAAAGGGCAAGAAAAAAGTCGCCATGTTTTGCACGGGCGGTATCCGCTGCGAAAAAGCCAGCTCGTTTATGAAACAACAAGGCTATGATGAGGTTTACCATCTAAAGGGCGGTATACTAAAATATCTCGAGACGGTTAAAGAAGAGAACTCCTTATGGACCGGAGATTGCTTTGTTTTCGACCAGCGCGTTGCCGTTGGACATGGCCTTGCCGAGTCCGACTATGACCAGTGTTTTGCCTGTAGATATCCAATAACCGAAGCTGAAAAAAACCA
>CAYQNQ010000121.1:5125-7440 GCA_964418815.1 uncultured Hellea sp. | reverse complement strand
CGTGACCGAAGCCGTATTATCAAATGAGCCCGCCGTCGCATCGGCTGGCGTCACAATGTAAGTACCAGTCAAAACACAGGTGGCGCCCGGCGCAACGGTTGCGCATGTATTGGAATTTGGGGTCAGCAGGCCGTCAGACACGACAACATTCGTCAGCGATATATTGCCGTCATTCGTAACCGTGACTGTAAACCCGACCGTATCACCTGCCGAAATTTCACCATTGCCGTCCGCATCGGTATTCAGCGTGGCTGCGCTTTTGACGATATCCAGACTTGGATCCTGCTCGACAGGTGTCGTCACCGTATTCGATGCTGTCGGTCCTGGAATATTGTCTGAAACCACTTGCGCTGTATTAATTACAGTGCCCGCATTCGCCTCAGCTAACGTGACCAAATGAGTACCTGTAAGAACGCATGTATCGCCCGCAAGAACAACACCGCAAGTTGTTGAGTTCGGCGTTAATTGGCTGTCGGAAACAACAATATTTGTTTGTCCGGCAGAACCAGTATTTGTCATTGTAACTGTATAAGTAAGTGTATCACCAAAGGTAATATCTGAAGTAGAATCAGCGTCAGTTGTGAGCGAAGCTATCGATTTGTTAACGCTCATCATTGGGACTGGTATGACAGCCGTTCGTACATTCCAAAACCCGACTAATTCACTGCCATTAGGTGCAACTCCAGTCCAATCAATTCGTTCAATGAAAACGCCATTTGCAACACCTACAGCATCGACAACAAACCCGAAAAATTGCGGCGGAGAATTGGGTGGGTTCGCAGAAACCGGAGGTGTAATGGTCGAACCGTTTGACAATGTGACTGTAAATTCTGATCTCAAAGAATTATCATTCCAGTCCACGAAGTCGAACGCAAATCCGTATATTTCGTCTATTGATGAAAAAACAACACTTTGACCCGTCGGGCCAGGTCCGAAACTTCCGACGATACCTGGTAGCGCTGGCGCATTCGGATTATAGTCCAGGCAGGCTACTGGCGTTGATCCAAACGGGTCGTTCAGTTGAGGACAATAACCGGACGGACCAAACGGCGCTCCAGATCCATTGCTCGCCACCATAAAACCATTCCAACTATCCCCAGTTGTGGACATTGCGGTATTCGTTGTTACGGAAGAAAAATCCTCAACGCGTGTCAACATGGTTGCTGGAATAGCGGAATCATATGACGCAAAATCGGTATAAACGTCTAAAGACTGCGCATAAGCAACATTTCCGCCTGACAATAAAGTCAAAAAGACAGCCGCCAGAAATATTGTGATACGCGCACAAATGTGCTTGGCACTTTGGACCAATTCACCCATCATTTTTAACCTATTGTTAGTCTTGTTTTCAACTAATTTGGAACAGAACTAACCGATTATTCTTAATTTTAGATTTAATGGGGCTTTTGAATTTGTTAGGAATTACTAAGTTTTTGGGGAAGTTTTTTAGTCCTTTTCCTACCCAAATACTCTGGACTTAGGAAAGCGTATGCCGGGGAAAGTCATGCGGGCAAATTGAATTTTGACGGTCGGGACAGGAGCAGAGCTTGACCACCGACAGGTCCCTGGCCCTAAATTGCCAGAGCCGTTTTATATCCAAGAAGTCGGGACCTTGCGAAAAACCAGCTGATTGAGACAATTTGTTCTTCTGTTATGCTGTCCGGCACATATGTCCGGTGAAGACTCATTTCATCAAATATAATTGCGTCTCCGGCTCCGAATACGGGCTGAACCGGAGGCGTGATTTTTCTGATTTCTCTGATATGCGGGCCGATGCCATCAGCATAATGCAAAGGTGCTTTTCCATCTTCGCTCCATCCTATTCGGCTTTCGTTTCGGCGCGGGATTATAAGTAATCCGCAATTATTGACCCCGCATGGCGAAACAGCCGCCCAGCAATTTAATGCAAAACACTTCTCGCCAAAATAGGATCCGTCTTGATGCCAACCCAGTCCGCCCGCAATGGTCTTATCTTTGTGCCGAACCCGCGCCCGTTCCAGAATGATGATCGCTTCCGGCCCAAGATAATCTTTTATGCTTTCAAGGAGTCCCGCCTCTTCATAAACCTGCATCAGCCTGCAAAAAGTGAATGCCGAAATAATCGATTTGGGGTCCTTAAGCTTACGCTCGCGCTCAACCGTCGACGCAGATTTTAGCCTTTCGATCTGGTCGGAATTGTAAAGGCCTCGAATGATCAATCCGCCGTGAAAAAGAACGCCGGACGCAATAGCCTTTGCGCTCAAATCTTTGGCATCAATTTCCGGGATCCCTGTTTCTCCGGCAAACATGTCTGTTTTAAAGCGTTGATCCGGCGC
>CAYQNQ010000121.1:0-5025 GCA_964418815.1 uncultured Hellea sp. | reverse complement strand
TTGGTCTTTTGATCAGGTACAAATCTGAAATGGCCCGTCATATCGGGAATCCACAGGATATTTTCCTCAACGGGACCGGCTCCGATATTATGAATAATCAGCGGTGTTCCATCTATGGCCTTGTTGTCCGATACAATACCAATATGCGAAATACGCCCGCCCAGCTTCCAGCTGACAATATCGCCCGGCAGATAATCTTTGGCTTTTTTGCTTATGGGAACGGCGGCCCCCTTGCGCTTCAAAAACGCCTCGAGATTAGGCACACGGCGATGATCGATATTTCGGTCCGGACGCTTCAATCCCCAGTGATTGGGATAAGCCCCGAAATTGGCGCGCATATCTTCATGCACGGCCTTTTGAAAATCAAAATCAAAGGCATTTCTAAATGTTCGAATAACCACGTCGGTACACACGCCGGTATTGGCTGGCACGTCGCCGCCAGGATAAGTCAGTTTAACATATTTGGGATCATAGGTGACCTCTGCCAGTGTCCTCTGGCGCGCGGAATTTACAATCGCTTCAGCCCCGGAATCTGCAAAAGCGGAAACAGGAAACAATAAGAGTAATGTTAAAAAGGCCAAGCGCATAAGACAAATTATTTAAGCTGTCATTCTTAATCAAGCGCTAAGCGCAGCGTTAAGAATGTGTCACGTGCAAAATCTTACGAGCTTTTATTTCGGCGGCGTCGCCGATTTTTTAAGAGTCTGCGGATTCTGAAAAACAACAATGTAAAGCCGGACAACACAACTAACATGGCGATGAGCGAGACAAGCCGCAAATGCCAGCTGTGAAAATCTTCACCGTCATCATAATCCATCACATGGAGTTTAAAGAAAAAATCAAATATCCGCCACTTATTGGACCGGCTTGTCGTAACTTTGGCGGCGTGCGGATCAATATAAAGCGTTGTGTTTTCACCGTCCTCAAACTGCGCCGCCCAACGCGGCGCGCCGCCGGCTCCGGATTCGCCGGGAGGGTTTTCCAGAAAGGTCACTTTCGAAAATTGACCCGGTCCATTGTAATCGGATTTAGCCAGCTGAATAGCGAGGGCCTCGGTAATTGGCGTCAAAAGCTGACCGGTCTTCCCGTCAACCGTCATCATTTTACCGGAGCTGCCGGTCTCCCCCGGAATATTCAACCGCCAAACAGGCCGGCCCATCATATGCCCGAGTTCCGCTCGCTCGACAGCATTTGCTCCGGCAATTGCCAAAGCCTTTTCCAGAGGAATAATTTCGGACGATTCAAAGGGCTGAACATCCCACTGGGTTTTTTTATGGTTGCCGCGAATTTCCTCCAACGGAAAGATGGTAAAATAGATCCCCGTTCCGACCCAGATAAAGATCTGAATACCGACCAGTAGAGCAATCCATTTATGAAGTTTGAGTGTCGCGCGAAGAATTTTCATCGCGGGACGTTAAGCAAATTAATTACGGCTATTCAACGGTAAAGGTAAAAGTCCCGCTCATGATATGACCATCTGTGCCCCGAGCCCTCCAATCTACGACGTAATCATCAGGCTGAAGGTCTGGCGCTTTAAGCATAAAATGGCTTGTCGCCTCAACACCTGATACATCTAGCTCGCGAGTTTCGCCAAACAAAGTCGACACGAATACGGCGTCGAGTGTCATGGCATGCCCAAAATCCAATGAAATAAATTCAGGAGCCGATGTGAGAATGGAGCCATCGACCGGTACGGTCTTGCTGCCCATTTTGTGATCTTCATCAAGAGCCTTTTTACCCGGCATTTGATGACCATCCGTTCCAGAGCCGTAAGAATTTCCTGAGCCATAATGCGCGCCGGAACCATAAGTCTCCGGATCTGTCTGCTGGGCCTCAGCAATATCAGCCAATGCTACCGCAAAAATCAGGGCGGCTATGGCCGAAATCACCATAAATACACGCATAAGACTTACCTCGATTTCCCGGTTTCTAAAACGGCCCGCCTTTACAGGCCATGAACGATATCAGTGACCGTCATGACCACTGCCATAAGACGGTTTTCGCGTAGGCATGTTCTGAGTTTGTGCAATCGCGTCAATGCCGTCGCGGGAAAGTTCCGCCTGGGTGGCGGGTCTCGCCATGCCTTTGGGGTCGTCATACCACCCGGGATCCTCATAAGAGGTGATACCGTCGCGCACTTTGAATATCGTAAACATACCGCCCATAGTAATGTAATCATGGGGCCCCTGGGCACCCACCATAGGCAGAGAGTTTTCCGGCACTTTCATATGACCGCTTTCGATATGAAGTCCCATTTCGGCCATGCCGTCATGGCCCATGGTCATGTAGTGCGGCAAGAGCGAGGCCATTTGACCGTCGAGTTTTTCCGCGTCAACACCCACCATATTGGGAATTCCGTGCCCCATTTGTGTCATGGCATGATGCGTCATATGACAATGCATGGCCCAGTCTCCCGGGTTATGGGCGACAAGTTCTACAGTTCGCGTTGTGCCCGTGGGAACCAAGGTCGTGGTTTGAGGCTTACGGGCTGATTTGGGGATGGTTCCCCCGTCTGTTGCGATTTCCTCGAAGGCGTAGCCATGGAGATGGAAGGGGTGATGGTCCATGGCCGACAGATTGCCGATCCGAAATCTCACCCGCTGCCCGGTCCGCGCTACGAGCGGCGCCGTACCGGGATAGGATTTGGCATTTATGGTCAGGACGTTAAAATCGGTCATTTCATTGGGGTCTGGACGTTTCGCGCCCGGCCTTATGGCCCAGGTTCCCAGCATCATGGCAAATTCCCGGTCCGGCGCGGGCTCCGTTCGCTTTCGCGGATGAACCACAATCATCCCCATCAGGCCCATGGCCATCTGGGTCATTTCATCGTGATGGGAATGGTACATAAAGGTTCCGTGCTGTACGAAAGTCCACTCGTAGACAAAGGTTTCGCCCGGCGCTATGGCCCGCTGGTTCAAGCCGCCCACCCCATCCATACCGGAATTTAAAATGACGCCGTGCCAGTGAACCGTCGTTGGCGCGACAAGATTATTCGTCACATATACTCGAACCTTATCCCCTTCCACAACTTCTAATGTAGGTCCATGAACTTGTCCGTTATAACCCCAGCAAAAGGCATTCAGGCCCGGCGCAAATTCATGCTCGACTTCTTCGGCGGTCAGGTGGAAGACTTTGACGCCATCAACCACTTTGAACGGCAGGGTAGATCCGTTGGGCGTTTCAACCGGCTTGTAATCCGTTCCAGGCCGTCCCGGCGCATAGCTAGGGCCTTTATGCGGTACGCTTTCGCTATGGGCATGTTGACCTTTATGGTTATCGGTCCCGGCAGCGCCGCCAAGGGCCGCGGCGCCGGCGCCAAGGCCAACTAATTTTAGCCAGTCGCGGCGTGAAGGCATTAGTGATCTCCTTCGCGGGAATGGGACGATGAACTCATATCTGCATGAGAGGTCATTTCGATGTCCGGCGTTCCGCCGGCCAGCAAATATTCATAGGCCGCCCGGGTTTTCCAGTAGTCTTCAACGGCTTCAATATAGGAAATACCGACGGCCAGCTGTTCCCGCTTGGCTGCCAGCAGGTCAAAAACACCGATTTGCATGGCGTTATAATCCAACTGCATGCCCTGGAGGACTTTCTGAGACAAAGGTAAAACTTTCTGGCGCTGAAGCAATACGCCGTCGCGGGCAGAAGCCAGCTCATCGTATAAAATTTTCGATGTCGTATCGAGCGAATACATGGAGGCTTCATAACGCTGAGCCATCATTTCCATCCGGGCGCGGTTGGCTTCACGTTTGCCTTGCCCAAAATTGAAAATCGGCAGTTCAAATCCGATCCCGCCCGCATATTCAAAGGCCCCGTCATGACGTTCAATTTCGCCTTCGATCTCAACATCTCCGACAAAAGACATAACATTATCGAGCCCTACCCGAGCCCCGGCCGCTTGAATAATGGCCTCTCTGTGCTTGAGCTCAAGATTTCGGTCCATCACCCCCTGAACCGGCAAAGCGCCGAGCTCACTTTTATCAGGTGTTCTGAGACGGCCTTCAAGTTTCACAGACCCGGTTTTTTCGGGCGGTAATCCCATGGCCTGGATAAGCCGCCGCTTGGTCATGTTCAAATGTCTTTGCGCCTGAATTCTTTGGGCTTCCATTTGAGCGGCAAAGAGTTTTTCGCGGTTCACATCCAGCATGGGAATATTGCCCGCATCATAAAGCGCTTGCGCCGTATAGGCGGAGGCCTCCATGGCCTTATAACTTTGCTCGGCCAGTCCCAACATTTGCTTGGCGGCCATGGCCTCGTAAAATGCCAGTCTGGATTTATAGGCGTAGTCGGCAAATTGCCGGACTGAGCCAAATTTAGCCGCGTTGAATTCGGCTTTTGCAGCTTTCAGAGTTCTTGGGAAAAACAGAAGATCAAGAATCTCATATCCAAACCCGACACTGCCGCCCAGCGGGGTATCAAAACGGGTTAGATTACCAAAACAATCTTCGCTGTTTAAACCCGGCTCATCCACAAACAGGGCGGTGATAAAAGGGTTGGGAAGGCTGGTATCATCCACATAATCGCCGCGGGCGGCCCGGAGGCCATAAAGCACGGCCCGCAAATCCCGGTTTGCGAGCATGGTAATTTCTGCAACGCTGGCTTCTGTCAAAGGCGCCGACAGCAAAGCTGATATCCGGTCGCTGGCTTCCAGTTGGGAAATGGTTTCGCCGACCCATTCTGCCGGGGCTGGCAACATAGGGGCTGTCAGCTCAACCAGGTCTGAAAATCCGGCATCCTTGGGCACGGAGACACAAGACGTTAAAAAGACAGCGCAAAAAGCTGAAGCAATGAGCCGTTTCATTTTCGCCCTGCAAAAATTTGCACAAGCTCTTCGACTTTGGCTTTACGGTTGACAATATCGTCCGATGACAGCGCCGCATCCACGCAGGTTTCAAGATGGTCGTCCAGAGTGAGTTTTTCGAGACTGCCGAGGGCCGCTCTAATGGCTTGAATTTGCCGGACCACATCAACGCAATAACGGTCTTCTTCGATCATGCGGGCAACGCCCCTGACCTGGCCCTCGAT
>CAYQNQ010000120.1:0-7473 GCA_964418815.1 uncultured Hellea sp. | reverse complement strand
TTCCCTCCGCCAAAGCGGCCTTTGTCGGTGATACAATTTTCGCGCTCGGATGCGGACGTCTCTTCGAAGGCACGGCTGAGCAAATGTATCAGAGTCTTTCTGTAATTTCTGACCTACCGGATGACACGGCGCTATATTGCGCCCATGAATATACATTGTCCAATGGCCGATTTGCTCTGACTGTGGAGCCCGAAAATAAGGATCTCATCGCCTATATGGAGGCAGCCACGGCCAAACGCGCCGATAATATTCCGACCGTACCAACGACCGTCGCAGCGGAAAAAGCGGCCAATCCGTTCGTTCGCGCGCGAAGCGGCCTTCATCTTGGCGAAATTCGCTCAGCCAAAGACAATTTTCGGGGATAAACCAGGCCCCGCGACCTCAAAGTAATTTGAAAATCTGCCTAAGAGCCCCTATGGTTTTCTCACAAAGAGGAGGAAACTATGCGCGAGCTAAACGTCAATGGGAAAACCGTTGAATTTGACGGGGACGATAAAAAACCCCTTCTCTGGGCCCTTCGGGAAGATCTGGGGCTAACCGGCGCGAAATATGGCTGCGGCATCGCCCAGTGCGGCGCCTGCACAGTCCATATTGACGGCGAAGCGGTCAGGTCCTGCACTTACCCCGTGGGCGCGCTTGAAGGCAGCGAAAAAATAACGACCATTGAAGGGCTTTCAGATGATGGTTCTCACCCGGTTCAGAAAGCCTGGGCGGAACTGGACGTGCCTCAATGCGGGTTTTGCCAGCCGGGCATGATTATGGCGGTATCGGCGCTTCTCAAGGAAAACCCCTCGCCTTCAGACGCTGAAATTGACGAGGCCATAACCAATATCTGCCGCTGCGGTACCTTTGCACGCGTCCGCAAGGGCATTCATCTGGCCAAGAAAAAATTATAGGAGGCGGAAATGACGGATCAAACAAACGTAACCCGCCGCAATTTTATCGTCGGCACCACCGCCGCCGGACTTTCCATTGGAGTTCTGGCCGGATGCAAAGGCGAAACTACGGCCCCGAAAAAAGTTGATTATAGCCATCTTGAGCCAAACCCCGAAGTCAATGCCTGGGTCCACATCCATCACGACGACACGGTAACGGTGCGAATTGCCCGCTCTGAAATGGGACAAGGCACGTCAACGGGTCTCGCGCAGCTGGTGGCCGAAGAACTGGACTGCGATTGGGAAAAAGTTGGAATCGAATTCCCGACACCGGGAGAAAACCTGGCCAGGGACCGGGTCTGGAAAGACTTCTCCACCGGCGGCAGTCACGGCATTCGCAGTTCTCAGCAATATGTCCGAGAGGGCGGGGCTGCGGCCCGGCAGATGCTCATCGGCGCGGCGGCAGCGAAATGGGAAGTTCCGGCTGAAGAATGCACCACGGATGCGGGCATGATTTTCCACAAAGCGTCCGGCAACAAGATTAATTATGGCGCTGTCGCTGAAGCGGCCAATCAAATTACTCCTCCAGCTGAAGTGACATTGAAAGAGCAAAAAGATTGGAAAATCATTGGCCAGCCAAAGCTCCGCCTGGATACGGCTGACAAACTCACCGGCAAACTCAAATATGGTCAAGACATTGAAATGGAAGGCATGCTCACGGCCAGTATCAAAGCCTGCCCCATACTGGGCGGCAAGCTCAAAAGTTTTGATGCATCTAGCGCCGAGTCCCGGCCCGGCGTGAAGAAAGTCATGCAGCTTGGCGACAATGCGGTTGTCGTGATCGCCGATAGCTGGTGGACAGCCAATACGGCTCTCGAAGAGATGGATATAGAGTGGGACGGCGGGCAGTTCGCGAATTATTCCACCGCCGATATTGAAAAACTTCTAGATGAAGGTCTGGCGGGCGAATCTAAAGCCGCCAATGTAAAAGGCGATGCGAAAGCTGCGATTTCAAACGCAGATAAAGTTGTGGAGGCCCAATATAATTTCCAGTCTCTCAACCATGCTTGTATGGAACCCATGAACGCCACGGCCCTCTGGACCGAAGAGAAATGCGAAGTCTGGTGTCCGACGCAAAACGGCGAGTCTGTTTTGGCGGCAATTACGCCCGCCTCCGGCCATGACATTTCCAAATGTGATGTTCACAAGACATTTCTGGGCGGCGGATTTGGCCGGCGCGGTCTACCTGACTATGCGGTTCAGGCCGTTTTAATTGCCAAGGAAATGCCCGGCACGCCGATCAAGCTCATGTGGTCGCGCGAAGAAGATATGACGCATGGCTTCTTCCACCCGATCACCAAGGCTAAAGTTCGCGGCGGGCTCGACTCAGACGGAAATATCACGGGTGTCGATATCAAAATATCCGGTCAGTCCATCCTGTCTGTCTTAATGCCGCAAATTGTAGAGCAAACAGGCGGCATTGACCTGGCCTCCTTTCAAGGTCTGGTTAAACCCGGCACACACCCACTTCTGGAAGACCAGACACTTAAATATAATTTTCCGGCGGTGAACTTTCATTTCGCCATGAAGAACCCACCTATCCGGCCAGGCTTCTGGCGCGGTGTAAACCTGAATCCGAATACCATTTATTTGGATTGTCTTCTTGATGAGATGGCCCATGCTGCCGGGAAGGACCCGCTGGAATTCCGTCTTGCCTATCTCAAAGATAGCCCAAAAATGGCAGCCGTTCTTAAAGCGGCCGCCGACAAGGGGGGCTGGGGTAAAAATGATGGCCGCCATCGCGGACTCGCCTGTATTTACGGCTTTGGCTCCTTTGTTGCAGCCTGCGCAGATGTGGACGTCTCCGATGAAGGAAAACTTAAAATCAACAAAATCACCGCGGCGACGGATTGCGGCCATGCGGCCAATCCTCAGCAGATTGAAGCTCAGGTCGAAGGCTCATTTGTCTACGGTCTGTCAGCCATGCTGTATCAGGAAATTACTTACGAAAACGGGAGGCCCGTTCAGAGCAATTTCCATAACTTTGATTCCATGCGGATCGCCGACATGCCGGAAGTTGAAACCATTGTCATGCCGTCCGGCGGTTTCTGGGGCGGTGTTGGAGAACCGACCATCGCGGTCGCGGCGCCGGCTGTGCTGAACGCCATTTTTGCAGCGACGGGTAACCGAGTCAGGCAATTACCGCTCAAGGATAAGAATCTGCGAGGCTAACGAATATTTAGACATTGCAAGGCTAAGCAAAATCTGTATTTAGCGAAGCCCGATTAGCCGCGGTAGCTCAGTGGTAGAGCGCATCATTGGTAATGATGAGGTCGGGAGTTCAATTCTCCCTCGCGGCACCATTCCTATATTAGAAATCAGGCCGTGCGGCTCACAACAAGATTTGTGATCGCCGCCTCATATTCTTCTTCCAGCTTGTCGACATATTCCGCCGTGTTCATGCGCTTTTTGATGGCGCCGATACCCTGCCCGCAGCCCCAGATATCTTTCCAGGCTTTGGCGTCGGAATTTCCGCCTGAACCGAAATTCATTTGGGATGGGTCAGACTCCGGAAGATTATCCGGGTCTAGTCCGGCGGCTTCAATGGACGGTTTTAGATAGTTGCCGTGAACGCCCGTGAAGAGATTGGTGTAGACGATATCTTCTGCACTATAATCGACAATGGCATCCTTATATCCGTCAATGGCATTGGCTTCGTCCATGGCGATAAATGCCGAGCCGATATAAGCTAGGTCCGCACCCATAGCCTGAGCGGCCGCGATGGCGCCGCCGTGGGCCATGGATCCGGACAGGGCCAAGGGTCCGTCAAAAAACTCACGGATTTCCTGAATAAGGGCGAAGGGTGATAAGCCGCCTGCGTGACCACCGGCTCCGGACGCCACAGCGATCAGGCCATCGGCGCCCTTTTCCAGCGCTTTGTGGGCAAATTTCAGATTGATAATATCGTGCAGCGTAATGCCGCCATAAGAATGTATGGCGTCGTTTAGATCAACGCGCGCGCCCAATGACGTAATCACAATCGGCACTTTAAACTTCACGCAGGCCTCGACGTCGTGCTCGAGGCGGTTATTGGAACGGTGAACAATCTGATTGACCGCATAAGGCGCAGAAGGCCTCTCTGGATTTTTCTCGTCATACTCAGCCAGCTCGGTCGTGATACGGTCGAGCCATTCATGCAAAACCGGCTCGGGACGAGCATTCAGCGCCGGAAAAGACCCGACAATGCCGGCTTTACACTGGGCGATAACAAGTTCAGGTCCGGACACAATAAACATAGGCGAACCTATGAGAGGAATGCGCAAATTTTGTAAAATGGGCGGCAGGGCCATGAAGATACCTCGTTAGAATTTGACCTGTTTCTATATGAAAAAATTTTCATATCAACTCCGCAGCCTGAAATTTACGCAAAATATGGGCGTCCCCTCAATTTTGAATAATCGGAACGTTATCTTCAGCTATTGCATCGCGCGCATTCTAGCGGCATGAATAGACCATGCCTGGTTTTATACATCGTACCTCTGTCGCGCTCGCCAAAAAATATCTGCCGGATCCTATGGCTCTCGGGCTTCAGGAGAATATCGTCATCCGTCAGGAACCTACAGGCGGCCAAATCAAAAAACATAAAATGACCATAGAAACATTTCAGGACAGACCTGTTTATGTCTTCGGTAAGCCGGTCAACGGCGAACCTATTCTGTATTTTTGCCATGGCGGCGGATTTATTACGGGCATGTTCAAGCAGTATTATGATGCCGTTGGACGCCTCCGGAAAAAGGTCGGTATTCCGGTCATTTGCGCCGATTATCCCATGCCCCCCGAAACTGATGCGAAGGGCCTTCTGGATTTCAACCTCGCCTGCTTTAGAAATGTCCGGGAGACCTATCCCGACTCGCCGATTATTATTTCCGGAGATAGCGCGGGCGGCCATATGACCATGACCCTGACTCAGGGCCTGAGTTCGGATGAACGTAAAGCCGTTTCGGCTATTTTTCCGCTATTTGCCGTCGTAGATATGAGCCGGCCACAGAGTGATGAGCCCTATCACAAGGAAGAAGCCCTTTTAAAACAGAAGAACATGAAAGGCGTTCGCGACCGATTTATCGGAGATTTTGAGAGCAATAATCCTGTTGTCAGTCCTATTTTTGGCGATCTCACAGGCCTGCCTCCCGTCCATATTTATTCAGCCGATAAAGACCCTCTATACGAAGACTCATTGGATTTGGAGGCGGCCTTTAAAGCCAATGGCCAAGAACATACTCATCACATTTTTAACGGATACGGTCATGATTTTATCTTGTTTTTCCCGACCCCGGACGGAACCAAGGGCCTAAACAGGCTGGCAATGCACATGCGCGCAAGTCTGGGCCTGAATTAGGAGATTTGGCATGAGTTCCAGACTGGAAATCATTGAGGCTATTAAACAGGTCAAATATGCCTATTGCCGGGCTATCGATACTTGCAATCTTGAACTGCTGGAATCTGTTTTTATTCCCGAGGCCGAGATTGATTACCACGGCGGCACGTACCGATTTCAGGCCCAAGGCCGGAACAAAATACTGGCGGCTATCAAGGGCTCTTTTCACGAAGATTTTGTGGCCTGCCATACGGTTCACATGCCTATTATCGAAGTCTTGTCGGAAACGGAAGCCAAGGGTCAGTGGCGTCTGCTCGATTACGCCATGAACCTGCGCGAAAACAATATCGTAACAATAGGCGCGGCTGAATATGTGGATGATTATGTTTTAGACGGCGATCAGTGGCGCATCAAAAAATCCAGTTATACGCGCATTTACGAGCGGGTGTTTAATGAGACCGATCCGGCGCTGACAGCCTATATCCTCGGCGGATACAACCAGCATAATGGCTGACATCAATTCATTGATTTCCCACCGGTTTCGCGGTTTTTCGAAACACGAAAACACCCTGAACGGATTAAACGCGGCACTCGATTTTGGCGTACAGATTGTCGAGTTTGATATTCGCGTTTCAAAGTGCGGAACGCCTTTGATTTATCACGATGAAACCGCGCCCGACAAAATGGGTAAAAAGCGTTATATTTCAGACGTTTTCGCCAAAAACCTGAGCGCTATTGGTGGCACGTTTGCACGAATGCCGACGGCTGACGTCCTGTTTGAAGCTGCCAAAAACCATGGCAACAATTCCTGCCAGCTTCTCATCGACATAAAGGATTTTGGCTTTGAAGAAGAGATCAACGCCCTTGTCCATTTGCATGGTCTCGAAGGCCGCGCGGTTTATGTCTCCTGGGTCCCGAACGTACTCTACCGCATGGCCGAAATTGCGCCGCATATTCCGCTATGCCTGTCACATTGGCCGAAAAACCCCAACGCAATTGTGCGGCAGATTCATAAAGTTCACGAAGCCAGAGATGGCGAAGTGCCGCGCCTTGCCGATCAATACTTACACGGTGATCGGTCCGGCTGGTTTATTTATGGTAGCCTGCGCGGACAGCTCAGATCCCTTATCCAAAAAAGCGGCGGCTCTGTTTGTTTGCCCGTTGATATGCTCGATGCGGAACTGATCAAATCCTATCAAGATGACGGTATTGAAGTCAGTGCATTTTCGTTTGTCGAAAATTCAAAAATTGCGACTTTTAAAGAGCGGTATAATCTGGACTATTTCTTCATCGATAATAAGCACGTATTTGAACAGTTGGAACACCCCGCAATATGAGACATGTCAGCGATACAGTCCCGATCGAACCGGTTCAGAAAAACCCGACTTTTAAAGAAGTCTATCCGCGCTGGAAAAACGAAAAATGGCCGACTCCGAAAGCGTTCACCAAGGGGCACCCTTATGACGTCTATAAATTCTACCGGGAAAAAGCGCCGGTGTCCTGGACGCCTCTGAAAAAAATGCGGGGTTTTTGGTCGGTAGCCCGATATGAGGATATCAAATCCGTTGAAGTTCAGCCGGATATTTATTCTTCCGAACTTGGGTCCATGCATATGGGCGGCATGGATGTACCCAAACAAATACCTCAGAAACTTTACACAGCTTCATTGGACAATCTTATCAACCTGGATGCACCGCGGCATATGGAGCTGCGCATTCAGCAAAAAGATTTCTTTATCCCCAAATTCGTCGCTACGCTCACGGAAAAGGTCGGAAAACACATCGATCAATTGCTCGACAATCTCGAAGCAGAGTGCCGAAAAAACGGACAGGCGGATTTCGTCAAGATATTCACTGAACAAGTGCCATTATTTACCCTTTGCGAAATGCTGGGTGTGGATGAAGAAGATCGGCCAAACATAGTGCGGTGGATGCACTATCTAGAAATGTCGCAACAGGTTGCTGTTCATCCAATCCGTACATTGCTCGGCGACCCGCGCTTTATCGGGCGGTTCAAGACTAACATCGTCGACATGTTTGATTATGGTGAGCGGGTCATGGCCGACCGCCGAGCCAATCCCCGGCAGGATTTGCTCTCTATTATTGCAAATTCCACATTGGAGGGCGAAAAACTGTCTCAGGCCTATATGGACGGGTCCTGGCTGCTCATCATTTTCGCCGGCAATGATACCACGCGGAACTCACTCTCCGGCACCATGCGGCT
>CAYQNQ010000119.1:0-7516 GCA_964418815.1 uncultured Hellea sp. | reverse complement strand
AGTGTGTGGTCAGTATTCATTCCGATGCCAAAACGCATGCGCAGGACGCGTTCCTCACGCGGCGTGAGGGATGCCAGAACGCGGGTTGTTGTTTCGCGCAGGTTTGACTGAATAGCCGCGTCGATTGGCAGTATGGCATTGCTGTCTTCGATAAAATCGCCGAGTTGACTATCCTCTTCATCTCCGATTGGAGTTTCAAGAGAGATTGGCTCTTTGGCGATTTTCATGACTTTCCGGACTTTTTCGAGCGGCATATTGAGTTTTGCCGCCAGTTCTTCCGGCGTTGGTTCGCGGCCGATTTCGTGAAGAATTTGCCGTGAAGTTCGTACAATTTTATTGATGGTCTCGATCATATGGACTGGAATTCGGATGGTCCGGGCCTGATCCGCAATAGAGCGGGTAATGGCCTGACGGATCCACCATGTGGCATAAGTCGAAAATTTATAACCTCGGCGGTATTCAAATTTATCCACCGCTTTCATCAGGCCGATATTACCTTCCTGAATCAGGTCGAGGAACTGCAGGCCGCGATTAGTATATTTTTTGGCGATGGAAATGACGAGCCGAAGATTCGCTTCGACCATTTCTTTTTTGGCCTGACGGGCCTCGCGCTCTCCTTTTTGGACGGTTTGTACGATACGGCGAAACTCATCAACGGGAACGCCGGTTTCTTGCGCCAACTCACCGATTTCGCCGCGAATTTTATGAATAGAGATGTTCTCCCGTTTGATAAAACGATCCCAAGCATCTGATTTACCGGCCATTTCTTCCAGCCATTTCGGCTTAAGTTCGGCGCCAAGATAACTTTCAAGAAATTCATGACGAGGAACGCCATTTCCGTCGGCCAAACGCATAAGGCGGCCTTCCAGGGAAATGAATCTCTTGTTGATAGCGTAAAGCTGTTCGATCAAAGCATCGATCCGCGCATTGTTAAGGCGGAGCGATTTTATTTCCTGAATGATTCGGGTTTGGATGCCTTCATATTCATCGAATTGCGGCTTGCGCATCTTGCGGCCAGACAGGCGAGAGCGGATCAGCATATCCTGCAGTTTACGGAAGCGAGCAAAGTCGGCTGAAATAACATCCAGCGTATTCATGACGTCTTCGCGAAGGGCGGCCTCCATAGCGGCCATTGAAAGATTTGTTTTATCTTCTTCCTCTTCTTCGTCCTCATCTAGAGGTTTCTGACCCTCCTCGTAATCACGCTCAATTTTGATCGTCCGGTCATTAAAATTGCGTGCTTTTTTGATATCTTCCGGCGTGGCTTCAATTTCGCCTTTTTCAATTTTTTCGCGCCGGACCGCTTCACCTGACCGGTCAACCTGTATGTTTCCGATGGACCGATTATAGGTCGTGTCCAGATCAATAATATCGCGGAGTAGAATTCGGCCCTCAGCAAGTTCCTCGCGCCAAACCATTATGGCTTCAAAGGTTAGAGCACTCTCGCACAGTCCTTTAATCATGGTATAGCGACCAGCCTCAATCCGTTTGGCGATCGAGATCTCCCCCTCACGCGAGAGCAGTTCCACTGTTCCCATTTCGCGAAGATACATCCGAACGGGATCATCGGTCCGATCATGGCTTTCTTTAGAGTTCCCGCCTTTAACAGTTGTAGTCTGTTTTCGGGCAAGAGTTTTTGGGCCAACACCCTCTTCGTTCGGTTCTTCGATCACGGAGATTCCGAGATCCGAAAGCTGCGCAAGTGTCACTTCAATGTCTTCCGGCGTGATGCCGTTCATATCAATATGCTTGTTCAGCTCGGTGGTTGTTAAAAGACCGCTCTTCCGGGCTTTCGTCAGCATGAATTTAACGTCTTTGTCATCCATGTTCAGACGACTTGTGCCTGGTACTACGGGCTTGTCTGTTTTGGGTTTCTTTTCTTCTATCGGATTGGCTTCAGCCATTTAAATAACTCCAGTGAAAGACCGCTTCCTACAGTTACAGCCTTAAAAATGCATAAATGCCGGCTCGCAGCGAAAAACTACGACCGGTAAACTTTTCTACTGACGGGTGCTTCGCGAGGCGCGCATCAACTTTTTCAAGCCTTCTGCATTGTCCTCACGGATTTTATCCGCCATGCGGGACCGGGTATCTTCGTGCGCGTCATCCTGTTGTGTGCCCAAGAGGGCTTCGGCTTCTTTAGTCCAGAGAGCCAATCGGTCTTCCAGGTTCGCGTCCATGCCTCCCATCGCCGCCATAGTCAGGCGTCGATCTTTTTGCAGAGACTTTAAGGTACTTCCTAATCCTTCGCGCTCTATATGGCTATAAAGCTCGGACTTTTCAACCGTATTTGTCTGTCTCCAGTATGATAAAATGGCCGATAGAACCGAGGACAAGCCGGGATCATTAAAAGCAAATGCGAACAGACTATCATCCACATGGCCCAGAAGTTCGGGCCACTCCAGGATTGCCCCTAAAATTCGCCGTTCTCTCGTCGCCACAATGGCATCAGCTTTCATAGCAACTTTCTGGTCGGCAGGGATGAATTTCTTACTGGGTCGGCGATTGTTATTGTTGCGATATTTATAGCCGAACTGATCATTGAACCGCGTAATCAGGGTCGATTTGTATAGGTCGCGAACCGTATCATGTTTTATCTCGCGTAGCGCAGCGTAGATTCGGTCTTTCAAACCGGCTTTGTCTTCAGGTGTGGAAAGCGGGCCTGCCTGCACTTCTCTTTGCCAAAGCATGTCGACAAGGGGGACCGAAGCCGTCAGAATTTTTTCCATTTCCGGCCGCCCTTTATCTCTAAGCACGTCGTCTGGATCCTGACCTTCGGGTAACAAGGCAAATCGCAAGGATTGGCCCGGCTTTAATAACGGAAGAGCCCGTTCAACGGAACGATAGGCGGCTCGCAGGCCTGCTTTGTCCCCGTCAAAACAGAGCATGGGTTCAGGCCCGGAGCGCCAGAGAAGTTCGAGCTGGTCTTCCGTTAGCGCTGTGCCAAGCGGCGCCACGGCGTGATCAAATCCGTATTTAGCCAAAGCGATGACATCCATATAGCCTTCAGCCACAATCATGCCTCTAGCCGCATTTTGCGGAGAGGTCAGAGCTTTTCGGGCCTCGGGATATCGATAAAGAACGCGGCCTTTGTGAAATAGCGCAGTTTCAGGAGAGTTTAAATATTTGGCCTTGGCGTCTTTTTCCATAGCGCGTCCACCAAAAGCTACCAGACGCCCTCTAGGATCGTGTATGGGAAACATGATACGGTTTCGAAACCGGTCCCACGGCTCCCGTGAATTGTCATCCGGCTTTATCAGAAGTCCTGCTTCGATTAGAACGTCGAGCTTGGCGCCTTGCTGGACCATTTCATCTCGCAGGGCGGAAAAACTGTCCGGAGCGAACCCGATTCCGAACCGGTTGGCGTCTTCTCCCGTCAAGCCCCGTGATTTAAGGTATTCCCGGGCGTCTTTCCCGATGTCTCGCCTTAAGCATTTCATAAAAAAAGTTTGGGCTGCATCCATCCAGTTGACGGCCACTTTATTGCGCGCCGCCCGTTTTTCGGCTTCCGGATCCGCTTTTGGAAGTTCCAATCCCGCTTCGCCGGCAAGTTTCTCGACAGCTTCGGGAAATGACAGGCCTTCAACTTCCATCAGAAATGAAATGACGTCTCCATGCTTGCCTGACGAAAAACAGTGGTAAAACCCTTTATCGTCATTCACGAAAAAACTTGGTGTTTTTTCATTGGTGAAGGGAGACAGGCCAGCAAATTCACGGCCTTGACGTTTAAGTTTCACATGCCGACCAATCACATCCGAAGGGCGGATGCGTGTTTTCAGCTCATCCATGAAATGTTCGCCAAAGCGCATAGGGTGAACTTAGGGCTTTTGAACAGCCTTTGCGAGTCCCGCCATCAAATCGTCAACAGTTATTTGCGGTCTGCAAAGGATGCCTCTATCATATTTATACAGATTCCAATTACCGGGAGACAGGAATGGGGGAAATTTCACAAATGGCAGAAAGAGGGCTTGGTGTGCTGGGCTCTCTGTTTTTGTTTGTGATCGGATTGCTTTTGATCGTGGTTTTGGTCTTGTTTTTTATAGATATCTCGCAGACCAAGGATGCCGTTCGGAGAAATTATCCTGTCATCGGCCGGTTTCGAAATTTGTTTTCTACGCTCGGTGAGTTCTTCAGACAGTATTTCTTTGCCATGGACCGGGAAGAAATGCCGTTCAACCGGGCAGAACGTGACTGGATTACTGAGGTTGGAGAACATGGATCGGGAACCGTTCCATTCGGCTCAACCCGAAATCTTTCGCCCGGCGCTGTTATATTCGCTAATGGCATGTTTCCCAAACAAGAGGGTGAGCACATTCCTAAAAAAGCCTTTGTTATCGGCAGGGACACGCCCATGCCCTATGAACCGAACAGTTTTTTCAATATTTCCGCCATGAGTTTCGGTTCTTTGTCGCGACCCGCTGTGCAAGCGCTCTCACGTGGTGCGCAGCTTGCCGGTTGTTGGCTCAACACGGGAGAAGGGGGTATATCACCCTATCATTTGGAAGGCGGATGTGACCTTGTTTTTCAAATCGGTACGGGGAAGTTTGGCGTTCGGAAGGATGACATGAGTCTTGATGAGGATCGCCTCAAAAATCTTTGTCAAAATCCGCAAATCAAAATGATAGAGATTAAACTAAGTCAGGGCGCCAAGCCCGGAAAGGGCGGTATTCTTCCGGCCAGTAAAGTCACTCAGGAAATCGCTGACATTCGGGGAATTGAACAAGGAAAAGCGGCTATTTCTCCTAACCGGCATGTAGAAGCCTCCAATAATGACGAATTACTGGATCTGATCGATCAGATTCGCCGCGTGTCTGGCCGCCCGACAGGCGTTAAAATGGTTGTCGGAAATTTGAGGCCGTTCAAAGAATTTCTGAAAGCCATTAAGAAACGGGGCATAGCGTCTGCGCCGGATTTTATAACGCTTGATGGCGGCGATGGAGGAACCGGGGCCGCGCCAATGCCTTTAATTGATAATATGGGATTGACCATCAGAGAAAGCCTGCCGGCCGTCGACGATCTTTTACGCGAACACGGATTACGTGACAGGATGGCGCTGATAGCGACAGGAAAACTGGTAACACCGGCCGAGGTCACCTGGGCGTTTTGCGCAGGTGCCGATTTTGTAAATTCTGCAAGAGGTTTTATGTTTGCACTTGGGTGTATTCAGGCCCTGAAATGCAACAAAAACACCTGCCCGACAGGGATCACAACTCATGACAAGCGTTTACAAAAAGGCTTAAACCCGGAAAGTAAATCGGTTCGGGTGAGCAATTATTGCCAGAGCATGCGCCATGATGTGGAAATGATGGCGCACTCCTGCGGGGTTGATCACCCTCGCGATTTGACAAGAGAGCACGTTTTGATCGTACAGCCTAACGGCCAATCTGTTCCGTTTTCAAAAATGTGGGAGCGCCGGAAGCAATTTTGATTATTATAAGTTTGTCAGCCTCGTATGGTTAACAAGCTGTTTGTAAATTCGCCCTATCCACTGATGAGAATTCCTAAAGAAGTGATTCGTTATGAAATTGGGCAGGCTATTAAAATTACAAAGATTTGACCGCTCCAGCGATGTCGTACGCATAAAAGCTATCGTTGTTGTGGCAATGGCTTTCATTGCGACGCTGGCCATTAATTTTGGCTGGCTCCTTTTCGCATTGGGCCCGGATCAGGGATATGTCGGACTGCTACTCTTAACAGCGTTTCTTGTGTTAATTTTAGTCTTCAGTTTTCGATATCATAGCAATTTTTACGTCGCCGGGTTGGGATTTATGCTCATCATTTCCGGACTGGTTTATTTTGGAGCTTCTCAAAGCAACTCCGGCGTGGATAGCGCCTTATTGCCTTATCTTCCCCTTACAATTCTCTTGTCAGGCTTCATAAGTGGATGGAGAACGAGTTTGTTTTCCGGTTTGATTGCAGCAGGAGTAATTGCTCTATTAGTGGTGCAGACCGCGGGCAGCCCGCCAGAAGGGGTAGTGGCAGCTGTAACAGCCAACCTCAATCTTATGAATAAGGCCGTCCAATTAAGCGCCGCGTGTTTATTGGCGACATTAATTTCGGCCAGTCTCAGTGTGGCTATGCACGGTCTCTTTCAACGCGACGAAGATAGCGTGAATAAAATCCGTACGGTAGAAAGGCAACGAACGGCTTTTTTGTCTTCACTCAGCCACGAAATCAGGACTCCTCTAAACGGCATTGTCGGTATGAGCGGGCTATTGCGTCAAACAGATTTGTCGCTGGATCAAAGACGATATGCCGACATTGTCAGTCAATGCAGTGATAACCTGCTGGACGTATTGGGTACCGTAATGGAATTTTCCCAAATCAATAATGACCGAATTTCATTGTCTCCAGAAGTTTTTGATATTCATAAACTTGCTCATGATCTTGTGCAAAAATATGCGTCCAGAATGCCGGATAGCTCGGACGTCATTTTGGGTCTTCACATTGCAGATCAGGTTCCGCAATATCTCTTTGCGGATGCTAAACGCATAGAGGTGGTCATGAACCACCTATTGCGAAATGCAATTCATTTTACGCCGCAGGGTTCTATCAATCTTCTCGTGAACGGCGCAGAGGTAGAGAACAACAAATTCCGTTTATGTATTTATGTTCGGGATACAGGCGTGGGTATCAGGTCTCAGGATCTGAAGGACATTTACAAGCCGTTCCATCAATTGGATAACAGGTTGTCACGGAATCATGAGGGCACTGGGCTGGGATTATCGCTGTGCAAGGAAATCGTCGAGTTTATGAATGGGAAGCTGGATGTTGTCAGTCAATTCGGATCGGGATCTACGTTCTTTTTTGAACTTGTACTGCCTGTCAAAACCAAAGAGGATATTGCTCAAGACGGCATGACAAGCAAATTGGCAGGCGCGGACGACCTGTCAAATATCGCAGTTTTCAGAAAAGCTGTTTAGGAAGCCTACAGGCCCGGGAGTTTTGCAGCACCCGGCCGGCGCGTAATCGTAACCTGCCCTCCACCCGTCGCGGCCTCTATGGCTTTCAAACGTTTGGCTTCTGCTTCTGCATCAAGCTGCGCATTGGCGTTTCGAAGGACCTTCTCGGTGAAAACGGCGGTCTTTCTCTCAACACTGTTCTGACCATCAATCTCAACTCGAATTTCCTGATTGGCGCGTGGCGCTTTGGCTTTTGCCAATAGGAACTGTTCACCTTTTGAAGGTTCGGCGTCATCTATATCGCCAACCAGCGCCTCGCGAGCAGCTTTTTGCGTATAATTGTTTTCATAGGAAGACTCGCCGACACGGGGAGGGCGAAGATTATATTCTGGCGGTACAACCAGAGGGGCTTTTGTTAGAATGTTAAACTCATTCGGCGCGGATTGTTTCAGGCCCAAGGCTTTCGTGGCTGAGGAACATCCCGATATGGCAATGCCGCCTGAAAAAACGAGTGAAAAACTGATAATCTTACGCATTGTCATAAAGCGACTCCAAATTTCGCGATGTCTTTAGCCCAAGAATTCTCGCGGGCCAAGTGACCAATTATTTATTTT
>CAYQNQ010000118.1:4194-7527 GCA_964418815.1 uncultured Hellea sp. | reverse complement strand
GCCGGCGGACTGCGGATTATCGCTCTGCCGTTAACAGCCGGACGGGACGGGCGTATTTCCAAAATCTGCCTTCCGTCCGAGGCGTTTGGGCCCGTATCGCTCAGCCGGATGGATATAGATGTTGTCGTCACCGAACACGGCAGCGCCGACTTACGCGGCAAGACTATCCAGACCCGCGCGAAAGCTCTTATAGACATCGCCGCGCCCGCACACAGGGAGTCTCTGGCCCGAAAATGGGAATCCAGAATTTAGCCCCTATCACTGGCAGCTTGACCTTGCGCGGTCTTTAATATGGCTTCTGAAAAGCAAAAAAAAAGCAGGATTGGGTCGGGGGAAACCAATCCTGCTCAAATCTGATGTCTCTGATTAGGGGAGGGATGTGAGACAATTGTTTTAGACAATATCTTGGCTTCACATGCAATAAAACTGTACGTGAAGAGGTCGTGAACAGCCGGGTTCATTTTAACCGGAATTCTAGCACCAGATGACTTTTTCGTCGCTTTCATGCCAGCCCAGATATTGCTCCCCAAACACATTATCCAGATTAAAGCGTTTTACTTTGAGTGTCGGCGTCAGAAATTCATTATCCATGGTCCAGGCTTCGGACTGGATAACCGCCGTCGAAATATGTTCGTACTTTGCCCGGGTTTCATTGAGAGCTGCAATGGTGGAGGTTATGGACTCTTCGACGGTGGATTTATCGGCCTTTTGCCCGATCTCCGAGAGATTATAGAGCGCGATGGGCTGGGGGATTCCCAGACCAACAACACAGACCTGTTCCACATAATCGTTTTTAGCCAATACTTCTTCCATCGGGTTGGGCGTGACATAGCTGCCTTTACTGGTTTTAAAGGCGTCTTTGACACGGCCGATAATGCGTAGAAAGCCGTGATTATCCATTTTTCCGCGGTCGCCGCTATGGAGCCATCCGTCCTTTAGAACTTCAGCGGTTTTTTCCGGGTTTTTATAGTAGCCCGTCATCATATAAGGAGACTTCATTAGGACTTCGTCCGTATTCCCGTCGATACGAACCTCGCCGCCGGGAATGGCCTTGCCCACGCAGTCCATAGGGGCGTCGCGCATAGGTGAATTGGTCATGGAACCGCAAACTTCGGTCATGCCGTAGGCCTCGATAAGATGAATATCGAGCTTCTTGTAAAATTCCTTGATAAAGGCCGGAGTGATGGCGGCGCCGGTTGCAGCAATTTCGATATCTCTTAGGCCCAATGTTGTTTTGATTTTCTTTTTGACGATTCCTGAAATGATCGGCAGCGATAAAAGCCTGTTCAGTTTTTTCTCCGGCATGGTTTTGAGTACGCCGAGATAAAAGTTAGTCCAGATACGCGGGACGGCAAATAGAATTGTCGGTTGGGTTTGCTGAATATTTTTGACGAAGGTCTCAAGCCCTTCTGCGAAAGACATGGTTCCGCCGGCCCAGATGGTCGGTAGGGATATGCCGATCCGCTCGCCCACATGGTTGAGCGGCAGGAAGGAAAATGTCCGAAGTTCCGTGAGCTTTCCGAGGCCCATCCAGTTTTCGCGAATCTCGTCCACCATTTGTGAGGCCGGTGTGCGGTGGACGTGCATGACGCCCTTGGGCGTACCGGTTGTGCCTGAGGTGAATTTGATCGTCCAAAGGTCGTCCAGGTTTGGCACGAAATTTTCTGCAAATGGCTCATGCTTTGAAATCAAATCCGCCCAGTCTTCGCCAAGAGTTACTTCGGCATTGCCTTCATAATGGGGAAACTTGATGATTTTCAAACTTTTGGGAATGGCCTCAATATGGCCGTCCGTCCATTTATCCAGCTTGCCTGCAAAAAGCCCTTTTAAATCACCCAGTTTTATAACCTCGGCCAGTTGATCCCCCGGCAAGCTGGCGTAAAATGGCACAGATACATAACCGCCCATATGACAGGCCAGATCCGCGAGCATCCAGTGATAGCAGTTTTTTGAAAAAATGCCCACGTGATCGCCCTTTTCAAGGCCCATGGATTTCATCGCCGTAACAATACGGCGGGTTTCCTGTCCGGCTTCTTTATAGGTCAGTTCCTTCCAGCTATCGCCCTTGGGCTGGCGCAGGAACACTTTGTCCGGGGTGGTTTCTTCCCAATGATAAAACCGTTCGATTATCGTTGGAATTTTTGAATCTGTCATTCGGGTTCCCAAATTTCCTATTTATTGCGCCTTATTGAAATTAAGACGAACCAATTTCAAGCAAAATGTCATGGCTTGGACCCAAACGATTTTGAATGTTGCATTTATGACATACCAATGGGATTGTGAGGCTATGACACAAGGCCTGACAGATAGTTTCGGCAGGGATATTACTTATCTCCGCCTGTCCGTAACGGACCGCTGCGATTTGCGCTGCACTTATTGCATGGCGGAAAACATGGTCTTTCTGCCGCGCAAGGATTTGCTGACGTTTGAAGAACTGGATTTTATGTGCGATGCCTTTGTGAACAGAGGCGTGCGTAAGATACGGCTGACCGGCGGGGAGCCTCTGGTGCGAAAAGGTCTCCTGCCATTCATCCAGAAACTTTCTCGTCATCTGGACGCGGGCCGGCTGGATGAAATTACCCTAACCACCAACGCTACGCAGCTCCATAAATTTGCCAGTGATTTGGCTGGAGCCGGGGTTAAGCGGATCAATGTCTCTCTGGATAGTCTGGACCGGGAGGTCTTCAAACGGCTAACCCGGCGCGATGCCCTTGATCAGGTCAAAGGCGGCATAGAGGCGGGGCTAGCCGCCGGGCTTAAGATTAAGATCAATACGGTTGCCCTTAAAAACGGCAATGCAGAAGATATTCCGGCAATTATGGAATGGGCGCATGGCCTTGGTATGGACATGACCCTGATTGAGGTTATGCCGCTCGGCGAGATCGCCGAGGACCGGTTTGATCAATATCTGCCTTTATCGGCGGTTCGCGAGGATCTGGAAGCGCAATATACATTTGTAGAGACGCCGCTTCGAACCGGCGGGCCCGCCAGATATGTTAAAGTCAGGGAAACCGGCGGAATTCTTGGCTTTATTACGCCGCTGACCAATAATTTCTGCGCCGGCTGCAACCGGGTCCGAGTGACCTGTACCGGCCAAATTTACATGTGCCTTGGCCAGAATGATCGGGTCGACTTACGGGCCGCAATCCGCAGTGCCAACCCGGACGCGGCGCTTGATGCGGCCTTAAACAAGGCTATGATCAATAAACCTGAAGCGCATGATTTTGCCATTGACCGCCAAGGCACAAGGCCTGCCCTTGCCCGGCATATGTCAGTTACGGGGGGGTGAAATCCGTCGGTTAAACCCGTTTGTTTTATCACTGGCGGTCATTT
>CAYQNQ010000118.1:0-4094 GCA_964418815.1 uncultured Hellea sp. | reverse complement strand
CAGGTGTTTGCTGATTATATTGAATATGGGGAAGTTGATTTGGAATCCATGGTCAAGGCCAGCGGCAAATAATGCTTTTTATATTTTTGCCGTTTTAAAATTGGACGCGCTGCGCTAGGGATTAAATCCTGATCTTTAGCCATTGCGGGGCAGAATTATTATGCGCGTTTTTTACCTGATATATGTAGTTGTTTTGGCGTTTATAGTTTCAACTCCTTCCCATTCCAAGACACTGACAGAAGCCGTATCCAAGATGGAAAAGCGTTCTGGGTTTTTTGATATTTATGCCGATAAAAAATCCAATAAAATCAAGGCGCTTATCCCCGTGTCTTCAGACGAAAAATTTCAAGCTATTTACACACAGCGCCTGCGCGCCGGGCTTGGCTCTAACCCAGTTGGCCTGGACCGCGGCTGGGGCGATAGGGGCGTTGTCATTTCCTTTGAACGCTATGGCGACAAGCTCATAATCAAGCAAGAGAACCTGACTTATCGGGCGGACCCGAACAATCCTTTGGAATCCCGCGCGGTTGACGAAAGTTTCGCGGATAGTTTTCTGGCAAGTCTTGAGGTCGAGGCAGAAATCGATGGCAAGGTTTTGGTTGATATGACAGAGTTTTTAAGCCGGGACGGATTGTCCATTGTGCAGCATCTAGAGGATCGCGAGCAGGGTAGCTTTACCGTGGCAGAGGATCGGTCTTTTGTTGACATCGAAAACGCTTTGGCCTTTCCGGACAATATCGAGATCGACGCCTTTCTGACTCTTTCTTCAGCGGACCCGGGCAATGAAGTTGCGACCACGGCGGCCAATGGCAAGGACGCGACTTTAATTCATCACCATTCTTTTGTGCGCCTGCCCGACGCCGGATTTGTCCCGCGGATTTCTGATCCCCGCATGGGCGCTATTGAAACGGTCTTTGTGGATTATAGCGCGCCGCTGGATGCGCCCATCGCCAAACGTCTGGCCCTGCGGCATCGTCTTGAAAAGGATGAAAGCGGCAAAACCATTAAGCCGATCGTTTTCTATATTGATAGCGGCGCGCCCGAGCCGGTGCGCTCCGCCCTCGTGGAGGGGGCCAAATGGTGGGAAGATGCTTTCGCCGCTGCCGGTTTCCCGGACGGCTATGAAGTCAAACTCCTGCCGGAGGACGTTCATCCGCTGGATGTCCGCTATAATGTGGTTCAGTGGGTGCATCGACAGACCCGAGGCTGGTCATATGGCGGCGGCGTTGTCGATCCGCGCACGGGCGAGTTTTTAAAGGGCCATGTTAATCTGGGCTCGCTTCGGGTGCGCCAGGATCGGATGATCTTCGAAGGTCTGGCGGGGACGGATAAAACCGGAACCGGCGCTGATGATGACCCGGCGGAGTTGGCTCTGGACCGTATTCGGCAGCTTTCAGCCCATGAAATCGGGCATTCTCTCGGATTTGCCCATAACTTTGCGGCCAGTTCCTATGGCAAAGGCTCGGTCATGGATTATCCGGCGCCTGATGTCCGGGTCGTGGATGGCAAGCTGGATTTCTCAAAAGCCTACGGCGTGGGAATTGGTGAGTGGGATAAATTCGCGGCCCGCATGCTTTATGCTGACCTAACGCCCGAAGAGACCGAAGCCGCCTATAAAGACGCCTCAGAAAAAGGTCTGCTCTATGTGGCCGACAGTAACGGGCGCGGCATCGGCACAGGCCATCCGCAGGGCGCCATATGGGATAACGGCACGGACGCTATTGCGGCTTTAAATGAAACCATGGCGGTCAGACGCATCGCCATAAAGAATTTTGACGCCTCCCGCATTCATGACGGACAGCCTTTGTCTGATCTTGGCAAGGTTATTGTCCCGATTTATCTTTATCACCGATACCAGACCGCCGCCGCGGGCAAGCTGCTCGGCGGTATGAGTTTCGAATATGGTGTTGCAGGCCAGACCAAGCCAGGTATCGACATTGTGCCTGCAGGCCGGCAAAAAGACGCCCTCGAAGCTATTTTGAAAACATTGGATCCAGCGCAGCTGGACCTGCCCAATAATGTGCTCCGCCTTTTCACGCCAAACCTAGGCAGCTGGACTTTTATAGATTCAGACAGGGAACTGTTTAAGCGCACCGCTTATCCAGCCTTTGATTTACCCGCGGCCGCCGATACGTCTGCCGGACTGACTTTTGACGTCCTTTTAAATCCGCGCCGCGCTGCGCGAATGATTGAGTTTAAACGCCGGGATTCCCGAAATTTCGGCTTTGATGATCTCCTGCTTCAGACAAAACGCCGGGTTATGTCTCAGCGCCCCACGGGGCGTCAGGCCGAAATCACAAACGCGGTTCAGCGGCGCTTTGTCTACGGATTGATGGAACTTGCGGAAAACGCCGACGCAACCCCGGCTGTTCAATCCCGGGCTCACGATACGCTGACACAGCTAAAACAGGAGTTTTCACGGAGAAGCGGGCCCCACGCCGTACATATTCGCAGTGAAATTGTGCGGTTCCTGTCCCGCCCCGCACCGGCGCAAAAGACGTCAAACGCCGAACAGAGAATTCCGCCCGGCAGCCCTATTGGTCAGTCATTTCAGACATTTGAAACTTGCTGGTTTTGCGATTGATAAGTCCGATTTTCGGCGCGAACATCTTGAAATTTCACTTTTAATACCCATCTGGAAAGCATGTGGGGAAAGTAATTTCCAATACGTGCAGCGACCACGGCCCTATGGCTGTGGACAACAGTAAAAGGAACTGAACAACGAAATTCTCCACAATTTATAGATGTGTGTTTGCACGTGTTTGAGAGAGGAGAACTTATGTTTTTGTACACAATTTTATCCGCCATAGCGGGTATCATATTATTTGGGGTTATATTGTCGATTGCTCTGCGAAGAGTGGTGCCGACCAATATGGTCAACATCGTCCAATCAAAGAAAAAGACTACGTCTTACGGATCAGGCTTAAAGGCCGGGAATGTCTATTGGCAGTGGCCCCGTTGGGTACCCATTGTGGGTGTCAGCGTCATTAAGCTGCCCGTGTCTAACTTTGATTTATCTCTGATTGGCTATGAAGCCTATGATAAAGACCGGGTGCCATTCGTTGTGGATGTTACCGCGTTCTTTCGGATCAGCGACACAGACCGCGCCGCTCAGCGCGTGACGAATATTACGGATCTGCATGAGCAGCTCAACCAGATTGTCCAGGGTGCTGTCCGGAAGGTTTTAGCGTCCGACATTATCGATCAGATCATGTTGCAGCGTGCCAAGTTTGGCGAGCAGTTCACTTTGGAAGTTGGCGAGCAGCTGGCAGAATGGGGTGTTGAGCCTGTTAAATCCATGGAGCTCATGGACATACGCGATGGCGAAGACAGTATTGTTATCGCCAACATCATGGCTATGAAGACGTCACATATCGACATGGAAAGCCGGACTGAAGTGGCTAAAAACCGCAAGGCTGCGGAAACCGCTGAAATCGAAGCCCAACAGGAAATCGATATTCGAGCGCAGGAAGCCGAGCAGCATGTTGGTGAGCGAACCGCCGAGAAAACCAAAGCGGTTGGTATTGCCGACGAAATAGCCCGTCAGCAAATTCTTGAAGAAGAGCGCACAACTAAAGAAAAAGACATGGCTGTTAAAAAGGTCGAAGAAGTGCGCATGGCCGAAATCGAGAAAGAGAAGCAGGTCGTTGCGGCTGAGCAGGAAAAGGAAACCACCATCCTTGTGGCTGAGGGTGACCTGACCGCCGAACAGCGCAAAGCCGAAGGTATTCAGGCCGTCGGTGATGCAGAGGCCGCCGCTCGCAAAGCCATGGAACTTGCCCAGGTTGAGCCGCAAATTACGCTGGCTCAGGAAATCGGTGAGAATGACGGCTATCAGGACTATCTGGTTCGGGTCGAACTGGTCGAGGCCAATAAAGAGGTTGGCGTGGCTCAAGCTGCGGCTCTGGAAAAGGCCGATGTCAAAGTTATCGCCAATCAAGGTGATGCTGTTTCCGGCGCGACGACTGCCATGCAGATGTTCACGCCTCAGGGCGGGACGCAGCTCGCCGGGATGATTGAGGCTTTTGCTCAGACACCGGCAGGACAGGCCGCTTTAAGCCGGCTGGGTGTCGCGGTTTCTGACAAACCAGAAG
>CAYQNQ010000117.1:2369-7530 GCA_964418815.1 uncultured Hellea sp. | reverse complement strand
GGCGCCGAGTTTTATGTCATGGACCGCGTGGACGGTCATATGATCGTAAATTGGCCCAAAGAGTGGAGTAAGAAAACAGCGAGCGATCTTTGCGAAAACCTGTTTCAAAAACTCGTCGATCTCCACCAGGTCGATTACAAAGCTATTGGTCTGGAAGATTTCGGCAAGCCCGAAGGCTATATTGACCGGCAAATCGGGGGATGGAACCGCCGCTTTGAAAAGGCCTGGACAGATGACGTCGAGAAATTTGAAGATGTTCGTGATTGGCTGGAGGCTAATAAGCCCGATGCGGAAAACACACCCGGCATTCTCCATGGGGACTACCGCATCGACAATTGCATCCTGAATAAAGAGGACCCCACAAAAATCGACGCACTTCTGGATTGGGAAATTTGCGCCATCGGCGACCCGCTCATGGATCTTGGCAATACGCTGTCCTACTGGATTCAGGATGATGATCCGCAGCTTATGCAGCTCATGCTGCGTCAGCCCAGCAATGTCCCGGGTATGATGACGCGGCAGGATATTTTAAAGTTTTATTCCGACCGCACGGGCGCTGATGTCAGCGATTTCAGATTTTACTATGTTTACGGAATTTGGCGTCTCGCCGTCATTATTCAGCAGATTTACTACCGTTATTACCATGGCCAGACCGATAATCCGCGGTTCAAACCTTTTGGCCAAATGGTCAATGCCCTCGGGCAATTATCCCGCATAAAGATAGATACAGGAGAAATATGATGAGCGATCTCGACGCTTTTCGCAAAGAAGTAAGAACCTGGCTTGACGAAAACTGCCCGGCAGAAATGCGGACCCCTATGAAGGGATTTGACGACGCCTGCTGGGGCGGCCGCGGCTATAAATTCGCCAGTAAAGCTCAGGAAGACTGGATGAACGCTATGGCTTCTAAAGGCTGGACGGTACCAACCTGGCCAAAAGAATATGGCGGCGGCGGCCTGACAAAAGCAGAGGCTAAGGTTCTTCAATCTGAAATGAAACGCATTAAAGCCCGCAGCCCGCTCAGCTCTTTTGGTATTTGGATGCTTGGGCCGGCTCTGCTGAAATTTGGTAATGAAGCCCAAAAGATGGAGCACTTGCCGCCCATCGCCCGCGGCGAAATCCGTTGGTGTCAAGGCTATTCCGAGCCGGGTGCCGGTTCTGACCTGGCGGCCCTCGCAACCAAATGCGAAGACAAAGGCGATCATTTTTTGGTCAATGGACAAAAGGTCTGGACATCTTACGCCGATAAGGCGGACTGGATTTTCTGCCTCGTTCGGACGGACTTTGAAGCTAGTAAACATAACGGTATCAGCTTTGTTCTGTTTGATATGGAAACACCAGGCGTTGAAGCCAAGCCGATTAAGCTGATTTCCGGCCGTTCTCCGTTTTGCGAAACATTCTTTGAAGACGTTAAAGTGCGCAAAGACAATCTGGTCGGAGAGCTCAATAAAGGTTGGACCATCGCCAAATATCTGCTGACCCATGAGCGCGAGATGATTGGCGATATTGGCGCTGGACGTCCCATCAGCGAAGTCGTTGCGGGTTCTGTCGGGCTTGATGACAATAAAAAACTCGCTGATCCTATGCTTCGCGCCAAAGTGGCCGAAACCGAAGTGGATGAGTGGGCCTATATGCTGACGCTGACGCGCAAACTGGCCGAAGCCAAAGCAGGCGCTTCGCTGGGCGCCGATAGTTCTATGCTGAAATATTACGGGACGGAGCTTAATAAGCGCCGCTACGAGCTGATGATGGATGCCGCGGGCCATGACGGCCTCGAATGGGAAGGGGAGCGCTCCAATGAAGGCGATCTCGCCCGTATGTGGCTGCGCACGAAAGGCAATTCCATTGAAGGCGGTACATCAGAAGTGCAGCTGAATATTATTTCCAAACACATTCTTAGAATGCCGGGGGCATAAACGATGGGTCTGGTCCTAAACGAAGACGAAAAAATGATCGCCGAAATGGCGGAAGGTTTTTTTGCAGACAAAGCGCCGGTCAAACAGCTCAGAGAGCTGCGCGATAACCGGGATGACACCGGCTATGACCGGGCACTCTGGGCGGAGATGGCCGAAATGGGCTTTGCCGGTGTCTTAATTGACGAAGAGCACGGCGGCGCCAATATGGGTTTCATGGAAGCCGGCTTGATTGCGGAGCAAATGGGTAAGAACCTGACGGCATCGCCTTTCATCTCGACGGCCATTCTGGCGGCCACCGCGCTCAATAAAGGCGGCTCAAAGGAACAAAAGGCTGAGTGGCTTCCGAAAATTGCCAGCGGCGACACCATTATGTCGCTCGCCCTCGAAGAAGGCCGTAAACATAATCCTGCCTCTACAAATATGAGCGCGGAGCGTTCCGGCAATGGATTTAAACTCAATGGCCAAAAAGGCATGGTCATGGACGGCCATGTGGCCGATCAGCTGATTGTTGTGACGCGGACATCTGGCGAAGCCGGAGATATGGACGGTCTGACTTTGTTCCTGGTTGATCCTAAAACCAAGGGCGTCGACGTCGAGCGAACGCAAATGGTGGATAGCCGTAACTCAGCCCGCATCGAATTTGACGATGTTGAAGTCAACGCCGATGCCGTTATCGGCGAAGTGGATAAGGGCGGCGATGTTGTTCGGGCCATTGTCAATGCCGGAAAAGCGGCCGTAGCCGCAGAGCTTCTCGGCACGGGCGGTGAAGCCTTTCGCCAGACTACGGATTACATTCGGGAGCGTAAGCAATTCGGCGTCGAGATCGGCTCTTTTCAGGCGCTTCAACATAGATCGGCCCATCTTTATTCGGAGCTGGAAATTTGCCGCTCAGCCGTGCTTATGGCGCTGACCTCCATGGATATGGATATGGTCGGTTCTGAAATGCCCGTCGCTATGGCCAAAGCCAAGCTGGGCTCGGTCTCTAAACTGGCAGGCCTTGAAGGCGTGCAAATGCACGGAGGCGTCGGTATGACTGATGAATATGATATAGGGCTTTACCTAAAACGCATACGCGTTGCTCAGGAGCTATTTGGCGATGCCAATTACCAGATGGAACAAATAGCTACTATGAAAGGCTATTAGGCTTAGGATTAATGGCTCGATGGGTGCGTTGGGGCACCCTTGAAAATGATAATATTTTCGGCAGGCACCGCGCCTGCCCATCAAACAATTGCTCACTGAGCTAAAAAAAGGAAAGAGATATGACAATGGATCTGGGAATGAGCGAGAAGGTAAAGCCGCTCGTCGAAAAAGTTCGTAAAATGGTACAAGAGGAGATCATGGCGGCGGACGAGGAATATCACAGCCTGGTCGGAACCGGTGGCAACCGTTTTGAGTTTACGCCGCGCCAGATTGAACTCCGCGAAGGCCTTAAGAAAAAAGCAAAAGAGCAGGGGCTTTGGAATTTCTGGCTGACGGACTCCAAACGCGGATATGGCCTTAGCACAGTTGAATATGCCTATCTGGCCGAGCAAATGGGCTGGTGCGCCATGGGGCCGGAAGTCTTTAACTGCTCTGCGCCTGATACGGGCAATATGGAAGTGATCGAGCGCTACGGCACGGACGAGCATAAGGAAAAATGGCTCAAGCCGCTCCTTGAGGGCGAAATCCGTTCCGCCTTTTTGATGACCGAGCCCGCTGTGGCGTCATCGGATGCAACCAATTTGGAGTTTTCTGCCGTCAAAGACGGTGACGAGTGGGTTTTAAACGGCGAGAAATACTGGTCATCGGGCGCCGGTGATCCGCGCTGTAAGGTTTACATCCTCATGGCCAGAACCGCGCCAAAGGGCGGTGATGTGCCCCGTCACTCCCAGCACTCCATGTTTATCCTGCCGGCCGGTCTGCCCGGCGTTGAAATCCTCCGGGCTATGACAGTGTTCGGGCATGATGATGCGCCCCATGGCCATATGCATATCCGCTTTGACAATGTGCGTATTCCGGCGGACGCGCTGCTCATCGGCGAAGGCCGCGGATTTGAAGTCTCGCAAGGCCGTCTTGGGCCGGGCCGTATTCACCACTGTATGCGCGCTGTTGGTCAGGCCGAACGGGCGCTGGAGCTCATGTGCCGCCGCGCTGTGACCCGGGAAGCTTTTGGACGGCCGCTGGCCAAGCTGGGCGCCAATTATGATATCATCGCCGAGTGCCGCATCCAGATTGAGCAGGCCCGCCTGTTATGCCTGAAAGCCGCCTGGATGATGGATCAGGGTGATGCCCGCGCTGCCGCGCCTTGGATTTCACAGATTAAAGTGGCCGCCCCCAATATGGCCCTCAAAGTCATTGACGAAGCCATGCAGATGTTCGGCGGCACTGGTGTCTCGCAGGACACACCTTTGGCGACCATGTACGCCCAGATGCGGACTCTTCGTTTTGCCGACGGCCCAGACGCCGTTCACCGCATGCAAGTGGCGAGAAAAGAGCTTAAAGGGTACACGAACCAGAAGGTTTAGGGGTTGTTTACAATCTCGCTATTCTAAAGGCTCGACCTTAAAAGTTGGCCCTTTTTTCTTGGGTGCCCAGCCGAGTTTTATACCACTTCTAATCCATTTCTCGATATCGCGTGGAGTAATGGCTACAGGTGATAGTGTATTCCAGTCTTTTGGGTGTGGAACAGTGGTTGCGACATGTAGAGTTGAGCCCTCGCATTTCTCATGCTCAATCGCGACATTAATTTTCCCACTGCCATAGACGGATTGCATATAGGTCGCTTTACGTCTGATCAGCCACCGATAGCATTCACCGTCCACAACGATTTTGCGCGATCCTTTTTTCGGAATTGCCATTTCTGATCTCCCCAATTCCTCCTTTCCCGAATGGGGGGAGGTTTCAAAGATGAACCCATCAATCAAACTCACTTAAGTCGAGGTCAGGCCTGATGCGGCGCAGGTCTTCGATAATATTGTGCCATTCTCAGGTCACTTTGTCATTGTTGATGTTTGCTTAGCCAGTTGATGATGAGCGGATTGATAACATCGGGCGCTTCCCGGTGCAGAAAATGCCCAACGTCTGGAACGCGGTTTATTTGAAATCCGTTTGGAAAGTTCTTCGGCCGGAAAGTGTGGTCAAACATACGTGTATCAATGCAGCCATCATGAGCGCCCGTAATGCCGAGGGTCGGCACAGCGACCGTGGTCAACCGGGTTAAAGCAGACTTTCGTAGGCCAAGCAGTTTGGGAAGGCTCGCATTG
>CAYQNQ010000117.1:0-2269 GCA_964418815.1 uncultured Hellea sp. | reverse complement strand
TCATGTCCCACAATATGAAAGCTCTCTGCGCCGAGCTGATCCGCCCAGGCGAGGACATCACTTGCAAGAGCCTCCACGGAATAATCGCCGTCATTAGGCTGCGAAGACGGCTCATATCCCCGCATCATGGGGGCGACAGCGCGGAAACCTGCCTCGGCGAAGGCGCCTAACTGACGATCAAAGGTATGCGCATTATCGGGGAAGCCATGGAGGCAAAAAACGAGCGGCCCTGCGCCTTGATCCATGGCCGTGAATTCGAGGTGACCGTTTGATAGCGTTATGGAATTAGCCGTCAAACTGATCCCTATCCGCATAGGCCTGCTGAAAAGCCGGGCGTTTAGCCAGGCGCAGCATATAGGCTTTGAACGCTTTGGAGCTGCAATAGCCATAAGCACCAGCCCAGTTGATATTTTGGGCCATGATACAGTCGGCAGCTGTGAATTCATCGCCGCAGATATATTTATGGGCTTTCAGGCGGGCCTCAAGCTGCGGCGCGATCTCATTTTCGAGCTTGCTGCGGTAATAATCCGCGACGGATTGGCTGCGCACGCCTTTGGGCAAGAGGGTTTCGTTCATGCGGATTTCCCAGAGCGCCGTATCCATATGGGCGCTGCCAAAGAAGATCATTTGCAGATAATTCGCGCGGGCTTTGGTATTATCGGGTGAGGGCGCAAGGCTTGTATCCGGATATTGATCGGCGAGCCAGACAATCATGGCGCCGCTTTCAATCATGGTCTGCTGCGTGCCGTCATCATAGGTGACATCCAAAACGGGCACCGCATGATTGGGGTTTTTGGCCAGGAAATCCGGCGCATGGCCGGCACCTTTCATCATATCCATGTGAATGGTCTCAAAATCCTCACCGAAAATCTCGTGGAGCAGGAACTTGACGCGGGCGGATCGAGAGAGGGGATAATGGTAGAGTTTGACAGAAGATATTTGCATGGCCCGATATTGCCGTTTAGGATAGCGAAAAACAAGGCGGGAGAGTGCATTGCCATCATTTGATATTGTTTCCGAGGTCAATCTTTCGGAGGTCGATAATGCCATTGCCAATGTCATGCGCGAGATTTCTGTCCGCTATGATTTCAAGGGGTCCAAGTCCACGGTCGAGAATAAAGAGGGCGTTATCACCGTCTTCGCCGATGACGATCTGAAGCTCAAGCAAATGCATGAAATCCTGCGCGGCCAGCTGCACAAGCGCGGCATAGAGCCGGGACAGCTGGACTACCAGAAAGTGGATCCGGCCGCCGGGCAATCCGTGCGCCAGAACATTCTGGTCAAAGAAGGTATTGAAAAAGAGCTGGCCAAGAAAATAGTCAAAGAAATCAAAGGCTCAAAGATGAAAGTTCAAGTCGCTATTCAGGGCGAGAGCTTACGGGTTTCCGGAAAAAAGCGCGATGATCTTCAGGCGGTCATACAGTTTGTCAAAGACATGGGGCTGGACCTGCCCATGCAATATAAGAACTTCAGAGACTAACGCTTATGATGCGCATTGTGGAAATTCCGGTGGACGAAATTTATGTGCCGTCCTCCAAAAAGAAAGACTTTGACGAGGAGAAGGTCCTGCCTTTGGCGGAAGAGATACTCGAGAATGACAATATGAAACCCATTTATTTGCGCCAGGGCAAGGGCCGCTATGTTTTGCAGTCCGGTATCCACAGGCTCGAAGCTGTGAAACTGCTCGGCGAGACCAAGATAAAAGCCTATATCGTTCAAGCACAAAAACATTGAACTTCTTTGTGCGAAATCTGGAGTGGATCCCCATTCTCGGCGCGCTCATTTTTCTGGGCGGTCATTTCGTGGCGGCGCAATATTACCCCGGCAGCCATCAGTGGGACTTCGAGTCTGTCGGTTATGACATATTCAAGAATTTCTGGTGCGATCTGATCTGGCCCGAGCTCTATACGGGGGAGCCCAATCCGTCCTCGGGCATCGGGATTTTTACGACGATTTTTCTAACCCTCAGCCTCGCCGTGTTCTTTATAGAGTTCGCCCGGCATGTGCCCATGTCAAAAATATCAAGCTATCTGATTATGTTTGGCGGCTCTGTGGCCATGATATTCGCGTCTCTGATTTTCACGGATATCCACACAGAGGCCATCTATCTCGCCGCCGGTTTTGCCCTTATCGCCCTTATTCCCATGATCGCTGTGCTGATCCGCAACCGTTATAACACGTTGATGATATGGGGCGGCGTTACGATCTTTCTGCTCGTCATCAGCATTTATCAGGTGGCGACGAAATGGGCCTATGAAATATTGCCGTT
>CAYQNQ010000116.1:5670-7534 GCA_964418815.1 uncultured Hellea sp. | reverse complement strand
GCCGTGTGTCCGTCTGTGCCCATTCCCATTATGCTCAAATCTATATGCACGGTTTCCGCGAGTTCGCTCATATTAACGGTCCAAAACCTTGCATTGGCAGCGGCGTTTTGATCCAAGACCTGCTCGATCCCATTCCTGTTAAGTCCATCTAAATCCGTGGTAATCCGCTCATCAACCATCTCAAAGCGAACATTTTTCCAATTCAGCTCTGTCTTCGAAAGCTCTTTATAGACCGGAATTGGTGTGGACCCCCCTGATAATGCGACAAGTGCTTGAGGTTGCTCCGATAAGATCGTTTGGATTTGTTCAGAAATGCATTGGGTCGCCCCCTTCACCCATTGCTCGCGGGTGCGAAAGATTCGAAAATCATAATCCAATTGAATTTCCCGGTTTAGGCCCACGAATTACCATCCTTTGCAAGCATGTCCCGAGATTCGTCTGGTCCGTCTTGTCCAGCCTGATATAGCTCCAGCCGCTGACCAGAATCGGACCAAGATTTGATGATTTCGTCCACCCATTTCCAGGCGGCTTCCACTTCATCCCCGCGCATAAACAGACTTAAGTTACCCCGCACCACATCCATCAAAAGACGCTCATAAGCGTCGGGATATCGAACTGCAAAATTATCAGCATATGACAAATTAAGCGGAAGCGTTTTGAGCCGCATTCCGCCAGCACCGGGTTCCTTTATTTCCATCCAGAGATTAACAGCTTCGTCGGGCTGGAGACGAATAACCAGTTTATTCGGATTAAGTTTAGTCCGTCCGAAAACCGAATGGGGCACTGGCTTAAACTGAATAACGATTTCCGAACGCCGCGCCGCCATCCGTTTTCCAGTCCGCATATAAATTGGGACGCCGGCCCAGCGCCAATTATCTATATGGGCTTTAATAGCAACAAAGGTTTCGGTTTCCGAAAAATCTGCGCCGACATCTGTGAGGTAATCCGCCATCACATGGTCGTCTAATTTGCCCTTGGCATATTGGCCTCTAACGGTGACATATGACGCAATATCCTGGGTAATTGGCCTTAAGGCCCTGAGGACTTTTAATTTTTCGGTTCGAACATCATCCGCATCTAACGAAGCCGGCGTTTCCATGGCCGTCAGACACAAAAGCTGCAATAGATGGTTTTGAACCATGTCACGCAAGGCCCCTGCCCCGTCATAATAGGCCCCACGGCCACCGACACCGATGGACTCAGCAACAGTTATTTCCACATGATCAATAGCTCTATTTGACCAAAGCGGTTCCAAAAGAATGTTTCCAAAACGAAGCACTAACAGGTTTTGGACGGTTTCTTTGCCCAGATAGTGATCGATCCGGAAAATTTTGTTCTCATCAAATACAGCTCCAACGCCAGCATTCGTGGCTTTGGCAGTTGCGTAATCCGTTCCCAGCGGTTTTTCTAAAACCACGCGCGCGTTTTCTGTAACCAATCCTGCCGCCCTCAATCCCTGACAAATCTGGACATATAATTTGGGCGGAACCGCCAAATAAAATACCCGAACACGGTCTTTATTTTTTGACAGAGCTTTTCCCAATACTGACCAATCAGATTTATCATCGGAAACATCAATATTGACGTAACTCAGTTGTGATTTGAAATCGTCCCAACAACCTTCATCATAGTCGTCAGCGCTCGAAAATTCATTGTAAGCCGCTTGCATTTGATCCGCATATTCTTTGTCGGTTCGCTTCGATCTTGAGGTCGCGATGATGCGGCTGTCTGCACTGATCTGTCCATCGCAAAACCGGTGATAGAGGGCCGGAATTAGTTTACGCCGAGCCAAATCTCCCGTCCCGCCAAAGACCACTAAATCAAAACTGTTGACCGGTAAAAAAGCAGATTGTGATTGACGGGA
>CAYQNQ010000116.1:0-5570 GCA_964418815.1 uncultured Hellea sp. | reverse complement strand
ACTGGCAATCGTTGTATCATCAAACCCTGCTATGGATAGATCGTCTGGCACCGAAATTCCAAGGCGGGCAGCGGCCGCAACGACGCCCGCGGCCGAGTCGTCATTGCTGGCAAATATAGCTGTTGGTCTTTTGTCAGCCGTCAAAATTTGCCCGCCGGCGTCAACACCGGATTTGTAGGTAAATTCTCCATCTGCAATCCACCGCGGATTTATGGCTAAGTTTGCTGCACGCATGGCCTCACGATAGCCTTGGAAGCGAAGCGCACTGGCACTATGTCTCGGATGGCCTTTGACAAACCCGATGTTTTTGTGGCCCAATGAAATAAGATAATCCGTCATTTCTCGGGCCGCTCGAACATCGTCCATCTTTACAACCGGAATTTCGCCGTGGTTAGCTGACGGCGCGATCGGCACATACGGGGTTTGCTTATGGGCTAATAGACGAATTACTTCACCGTTGTCGCATAGAGGCGGCGCCAGAATAATACCGTCAACGCTCAATCGCGTTATTAAGCCCGTGATCTCTTTGGTGACATCGGGTCCGCTCGTATCGAGCGGTTCGACAATCAAATGATATCCATGTTCTCTGCAGGCCTTGGATGCCCCTTTTTGAAGATTAATAGCGTATCCCGGACTCGGGATATCATAAAGCATGGCAATCAAAAATGACTTGGAACTTGCGAGTCCCCTCGCAGCACGATTAGGTGTGTAGTTGAGTTCGGAAGCGGCAGCGTTGACCTTTTCGCGTGTTAATTTCGCAACAGACGGCTCATTATTCATGACACGCGAGACGGTTTTCATCGAAACACCAGCTCGGCGGGCAACATCCATAATCGTGGTCGACATGGTGGGGTTTTAGGCGGTTCGCGTCATATCCGCAAGTGCGCCAAATCAATCGTTTTTCTGGCGAATAAGCAAATTAATTAAGCGCCATACAAAAGCGCCATGACAAACATGACTATGGCTATAAATATTTCTTTCAGGTCCATTTCCGATCCCTCTCTAATACAACCTTAATCCAGAATCGTCGAAAAATGAAGTCTTTAATCGTGAAATTATCGCAAGATGCTACTTATAATAATGAACAAGCTCGTCGAGTTCTGCGCGATCTGCCCATAAATTATTTACGGGCGCATCCGGATCACCATAGCCAAGGGACATTCCCACCAAAATTTCTTCTTCTTCTGGAACATTAAGATATTTCGCAGCGGTTTTTGGAAAGCGTCGCCACCAGCCTTGCGGGGCCGTGTGCAGGCCTTCCTCTCTGGCGAGAAGCATTAAAGATTGAACAAAAATTCCGACGTCGAGATGTTGCGGCATTTCCAGTTTCTTGTGTCCGGTAATTATGATCCCGACCGGCGCTCCGAAAAACCGGGCATTGTTGGCAAGCCACATAAGCCGGCCCGGCTTATTTTCCCTGGGAATATCCAAAAGAGAATACATATCCTCTCCCAGTTTATAGCGCCAGCTGCGCTGAGGCTCCCACAACGGGCTGGGATAAGGAGCATGAGTTTCGCCTTCATCAACCTGATTGAAAGTATTTTGCATGGCTTCGTTGGTGAATTTTTTGAGGATTTCCCCGGTCATCACATGAGCGCGCCAGGGCTGAAGGTTACCGCCAGAAGGAGAGCGGAGAGCCGTTTTAAATATACGGTCTAAAACATCTTGTGGAACTTCTTTCTCTAGAAATTCCCGAACTGTGATCCGTGTCATCATAGCGTCGGAAACTTTAGATGATTTGTCAGTATTTAACGGCATGGTAAAACCTATTTAATTCAACAAGGCCTTACACAGTATGGAGATTCAAAATCAAGCCGCTCCGTCTATTTTTTTAGATACTTTTTCACCAGCCATAAAAACATATAATCTCCAACAGCTAAGACTACACCAACGCCAACGGCCAGCAGGGGATTTTGCCACTTTTGCCAAACAAGAAATCCGACGCCAGCTCCTATGATCAGCGCGCCAAAAGCCGGTCCTTCATCCAGCTTCATTGGGTTTTAAAGCCCGAGTTTTTGGCGAAGCAATTCATTTACGGCTTGCGGATTTGCTTTGCCCTGAGAGGCCTTCATGACTTGACCGACGAAGAAACCGAGAAGTTTCGGATTGACTTTGGCCTTTTCGACCTGAGCGGGATTGGCGGCCAAAGCTTCATCAACCAAGGTTTCGATAGCGCCCATATCGGTAACCTGTTTCAGGCCTTCCCGTTCGATAATCTCATCAGCTGTACCGCCGCCTTCAAACATTTTTTCAAAGACAGATTTAGCAATCTTTCCAGAAATAGTATTGTCGGAAATGCGGTCCAAAAGTCCGCCCAGATCTTCTGCTGGTATCGGGCTGTCTTCGAGCTCAATATCAGCTTTATTCAGAGCCCCGAACAATTCTCCCATCACCCAGTTCGCAGCAATTTTACCGTCTCTGTTTTTGGCGACAGTTTCGTAATATTGGCTTTTGACTTTATCAGCTGTCAGAACGCCAGCATCATAAGCCGGAATTCCGTAATCAGCTATAAAGCGGGCTTTGCGCGCATCGGGCAATTCTGGCAAATCGGATCTAATATTGTCGACATAACTTTGTTCAAGTTGCAAAGGTAACAAGTCCGGATCAGGGAAATAACGATAATCATGAGCGTCTTCCTTAGAGCGCATGGTGCGAGTCTCTCCTTTGGAGCTGTCAAACAGACGTGTTTCCTGATCAACCTCTTCGCCGCCTTCTATAATCTTAATCTGGCGCCGCGCTTCATATCGAATGGCTTCGCGGATAAACCGCATGGAATTGACATTTTTGATTTCGCAACGCGTTCCCAATTCTCCGCCAGGGCGGCGCACAGATACATTGACATCAGCCCTTAAGTTTCCCTTTTCCATATCACCGTCACATGTACCCAGAGCGCGGACAATAGCCCGTAGCTTTTCGATATATGCCGACGCTTCCTCGGGGGACCTCATATCCGGTTTAGACACGATTTCCATTAAGGCGACTCCCGACCGATTCAAATCCACATAAGTTTCTGTTGGCGAGAGATCATGAACGGATTTACCAGCATCCTGCTCCAAATGAAGCCGCTCAATCCCGACTTTGACAGCTTCGCTGCCTTCGGGTTCAATTTCAATTTCGCCTTCTCCAACTATCGGGAATTCGAACTGAGAAATCTGATAGCCTTGAGGTAGATCCACATAAAAATAATTTTTGCGATCAAAACGCGAAAACAGATTGATTTGCGCATTCAAGCCCAGACCCGTCCGAACGGCCTGCTCCACACAAAACTCATTTATGACTGGCAGCATGCCCGGCATACCCGCATCTACCAGCGAAACTTGAGAGTTCGGCTCGCTGCCATATTCCGTCGCCGCGCCTGAAAACAGTTTTGATTTTGAAGCGACCTGAGCATGAACTTCCAAACCAATTATGATTTCCCAATCACCGGTCTCGCCCTTCATCCAGTCCTTTTTGTCTGCAACGCGCTCAGCTGTAAACATCTCTAATTCCACCATTTCTCAGGTTTAGCTGTAAAATCAGCTGCTTTTTCCAGCGCCCCTGCCACAGAGAAAACGGTTTCTTCATCCAAAGCTCTACCAATAATCTGAAGACCCAAGGGCAATCCGTCTTTATCCAGACCTGCTGGAACCGAAATACCCGGCAGTCCAGCTAGGTTGGTAGTCACCGTGAAGATATCATTCAGATACATCGTAATCGGGTCATTGACTTTGCGGCCGATGGCAAAGGGCGCACTTGGCGCAGTGGGAGTCAGTAAAGCATCGCAGCTTTGCCAAGCATTTTTAAAGTCTTCTGCAATACGCGTGCGAACTTTTTGCGCCCGAAGGTAATAAGCGTCATAATAGCCTGCGGATAATACATAGGTTCCGATCATAATTCGCCGCCTTACCTCAGCGCCAAAACCAGCAGCCCGTGTGCGTTCATAAGTATCAACGAGATTTTCACCATCAATTCGTGCTCCGTACCGCATACCGTCATACCGGGCCAGATTTGAAGACGCCTCGGCCGGAGCCACAATGTAATAGGCCGGAAGGGCGTATTTGGTATGAGGCAAAGACACCGGGACAATTTCCGCACCCGCATCTTTCATCCATTCAATGCCCTGATCCCATAGTGACTGTATTTCAGTTGGCATACCATCAATTGTGTATTCCTTGGGTATACCAATCCGTAGACCTTTGACGGATTTACTACAGGCCCCAACCCAGTCCCCATTCTCCACATTGAGTGACGTAGAGTCTTTCGGGTCGTAACCGGCCATGGATTCGAGTAATATGGCGCTATCTTTTACAGTTTTGGCGATCGGACCTGCTTGATCAAGTGAACTGGCGAACGCAACAATACCCCAACGAGAGCAGCGCCCATATGTCGGCTTGATACCTACCGTTCCTGTGAATGAAGCAGGTTGGCGAATAGACCCGCCCGTATCGGTCGCCGTTGCGCCGAGGCAGATATCCGCGGCAACAGCCGCAGCAGACCCACCTGATGAACCGCCTGGGACAAGTTCTTCACCAACTTTCCAAGGATTGACCACATTTCCAAACGCGGATGTTTCGTTGGAGGAGCCCATGGCAAATTCATCAAGATTTAGTTTGCCCAGCATCACCATGCCGTCCGCTTTCATATTGGCGGATACGGTACTTTCATAAGGAGGTTTGAAATCACCCAATATGTTTGAGCCTGCAGTCGTTTTCACACCTTTAGTGCAAAACAAATCTTTCACACCCAGCGGAGCTCCTTCGAGTTTCCCAATCTCACCATTTGCACGGCGGCTGTCGGAGGCTTTCGCTTCTTCAAGGGCTTGCTCAAATGTTGTCGTAATGAAGGCATTTAGATCAGCGGCTTCCATACACGCCTCAATGTGAGCTTTGGTTAGCTCAACCGATGAAAAATCTCCCGCGGCCATTCCCGACAGAGCACTCTCTAAAGACAGTTTTGTAAGATCTGTCATATCTACTCCACCGACCTCGGAACCACATAAAATCCGCTATCTGATTTGGGGGCATTAGCCAGAACATCATCCCGTTTATCGCCATCAGTTATTTTGTCGGACCTCAGGGGCGCTTCCATTTCAACCGCCGAGGTCATTGGCTCAACACCTTCAACATCCACTTCGTTAAGCTGCTCGATCCAGCCCAAAATACCGTTGAGTTCGTCAGCTAATGCCGGCAGTCTTTCTCCCTGAACATGTAGGCGAGCCAATTTGGCGATTTTCTTTACTGTATCGGCCGTGACGCCATTCGTGGGTGCGCTCACAAAACTTCTCCAACGCTAGTGGGATTTCAGGAGCGCCGATTAGCAGCAGGTCTTGTTCGGGGCAAGAATTATCCGGCAATATTTGCGTGATCAACAGAATATGGGATTTGCCAGATTTCCGACGCAGTTTTAATAACCTGATGCTCAGCCTTATGATATTCGTCATCCGAATGAGCGATCCGAATCATGTTAAAAAAGACATCTTTATGACCAGCGAACTCGCGCAAATTCCTAATGAGACCATTAACAACGGTCATTGCCCCGTCCTGTTTGAGTTTCAAATTTACGTTAGCCCTATTAGCCTTGAACCAATCCGC
>CAYQNQ010000115.1:5980-7628 GCA_964418815.1 uncultured Hellea sp. | reverse complement strand
TTGCGTCCAGGATAACAGGTCCGGGTGTCGGAGCTGGCTGCGGAGCAGGTACAGCCATTACAGGCTCTTGTGCACGTTCAGCATGTTGCTCAGGCGTGGTAGGTAGGTAAGGCTGTCCGCCGCCTGCCGGCGCCGCTCCAGCATATTGAACGCGAACCCGTCCCAGACCTTTGGAGGTGATGCCTAATTGTGTCGCGGCAGCTTCGGACAAATCGATAATACGATCGTCGATGAAAGGACCGCGGTCATTCAAACGTACCTTAATAGATTTTCCGGTATCCATGTTGGTCACATAAACATAGCTGTTTAGCGGCAATGTTTTATGAGCAGCTGTCAGCGCGTTCTTATTATAAGTTTCGCCGTTTGCTGTTGGTTTTCCGTGAAACTTGTCACCGTACCATGAAGCAACGCCGATCTTGTCATAGTCAGGATTATGAGCCGGGTGATATTTTTTACCCGCTACCTTATATGGCTTACCCACTTTCATGTGGTTATAAAGACCGCGGTCAATATTTGATAAATCGACAGTTGCTGTAGGGGCTGTTACGCGAGGCGCTGCTCGCTGAGGCGCCGGCCTTGGAAGCGCTAACGGCGACGTTGACGGAGCTGTTTGCGGCAGGCCTGTGGCCGGCGCAGGAGCCTGCTCCGGCATGCGAACTGCAGCATATGAAGAGTTTGCGCCACCTAATTTATAGGTAATCGGTGCAGCCTCTGTTATTTTTGTTGTACTTGTTGTTGTACAGGCTGATAGCCCGCCAACCAGACTTACACTGACCAGAAGACCGGCCAATCGTTTTACGGTATTACTTACGCAAATAGTCATAATTCACTCACCACTTTTTTATTATTGCCCCGGTTTCCCGGGGATGGATCACGGCATCTTGTTGTACCTTGGATCCTTCATTACCTGCTAACCTAATGGAGTAAGTTTAAGTCCAAGTTAGATAACAGGCTTAATGACCAATTTTTTTATAGGGTTGATGAAGTCTTAATCGAGGTGAACAGTTTTGGAACGCCGTGTTCATCTAGATTACAAATGCGAAAGGCCTATAATTATATATATAAAGACATAGTCCAAAAACACTCTTGATAGCGGCCTCAAAACACCCTATTGGGCCGCCTTATCTGACGGGCAGGTGGCTGAGTGGTTGAAAGCACCGGTCTTGAAAACCGGCATAGGGGAAACTCTATCGGGGGTTCGAATCCCTCCCTGCCCGCCAGATTTACTTTATTCTTGCCGCAATTTTGTTCAGTGTTTCTTGAAGGTTGGGGTTTTGTGTCTCCAGACCAGCGGCCAAATCCCGAATTTGTTTGGACGTTTCTGCATCGACCTCGCCTGCATTTAACTTGGACTTTGCCTTGTCCAGCGCTTCTGTCAGCGCGGAATGCCGGTCATCTGACAAGGCATTCGCCCGTTTCAACTGATCAATATAGGCCATGGCGACAACCGGTTCTGCCGGCCATGTCACTTTAAACTGCTGCTGCGGGTTAAATATGTCGCCTTGATTAGCGACGCTGGCCGCCGCAATTTCGTTTTCAGTCAGATATTCACTGGGCTCCAGCGATAATACATCAAGCCCGCGAGCGATCTCTGTACCGTAAATTTTGCCATTATACCAATAGGTTGACCAATATCCGCCCAGGACCA
>CAYQNQ010000115.1:0-5880 GCA_964418815.1 uncultured Hellea sp. | reverse complement strand
GCGTTCGCGCCCCAGTTTTTCTTATCATAAACACGGCATCTGGCCCGGCTGCCGCCGCCCCATTCATCCGTAAAGATGACCTTGGTGCCATCATTGTTAAAAGTGGCAGAATGCCAGTACGCGAAACCTTTATCGACGACTTCATCAATACGTCTGGGTTTCAGTGGGTCCGAAATATCAAATATAATGCCATTGCCCGAGCAGGCCCCGGCTGCAATATTTGCCTCCGGAAAAACCGTAATATCGTGGCATTGATTGGTTTGGCGCGACTTTTGAGTGTTGTCCCCATGGTCCCCACCCTGCCACAAACCTGCCAGACGGCCCGTTTTCTTATCAGCAAACACTGCCGGGCTATCAACTATTCGGGATTTGGATGGGTCAGCGACTGGAATTTCGATAACGTCAATTCGAAAAAGCGCTGTTCGATTGTCACCGGGAATATTACCGATACATCCCTCGAGTTCCTTTTTGTCCCTGACGGATGATGTGCCGGAATTATAAACGATTATGGTGTTCTCATCACTGGAAACAACAGAATGCGTGTGAGAACCACGACAGGTTTGAACTTGTCCCACTTGAACTGGCGCCGCTAGATTACTGATATCAAAAATGCGGATGCCTCTGAATCTCTCGTCGCTGACATCCTCGGAAATTCCTTGCAAACCGCAATCCACCCGGCCCCGAGTTTGTTCGACCGAAAATATCAGGAGATCCCCGACTATAGAGACATCGCCCTGCCCGCCCGGACAAACAACCGAGCTGTGGAGTTCCGGCATGCCGTCATCTTGCAGTTTGTAAATGTTGAACCCATGGTAGCTTCCGGTGACTAAAACATCACCGGCGAAGGCCATATCCGTGTTCGTGAAGCTAAGTAGCGGAGAGCGCGCCCCCCACTCCGTGTCGTCAAGGCTTTGTTCGTCGGCGGTCCGGCTCTCGGCCTTTTCTTTTTCTTTTTTAGCTTTCCTGGACTTAATGGGCGGGAGGCCGGAGGGGTTTTTTGGATCAAAAAAACCGGCCGGTTTGGATAGAGCGGCTTCGAGTTTCATATGCAAAGCCGCTTCACCCGCATCTTTATACCCGGCTGCGAGATCAACGCGGGGGTCAGGAGAGAGCGAGGCCAAAAGCGCACTCATGCGTTCGATTTCGTCTCTCTGATCGTTGACGATGTCATTGGTGAAAGCAAAGAGGACGGGATCATAAGCGGAGCCCGGCTGTTTTGTAAGTTTTTTCACCATGGTCAACGCGCCTTCATGGTGCCTGATCATTAATGTTAAAAATAGTTGATCAAATTCAGTGCCTTCCAGATTTGCAAGCTGCTCCATTTGTTCCGGCGTGGCCATGCCTTCCATTTTGTGATGTCCGCTCTGTCCGTCATGGCCGCTGCCATGGCTCTCCCCGGCAGCTAAAAGCGGCTCACCCCGGTTCTCCAGCCATTCTTCCATGAATTTAATCTCGTCCGCTTGAGAGGCATCTATTCGTCCAGCAACAGCGACAAGTTCTTGTTGGTTTGTGCGAGACTCCACCAGTGCAGACATTTCCACGGCCTGTGCATGGTGAGGAATCATGTTCTGCATGAAGGAAACATCATCCGGCGAATAGCTGTTATCGGCAATGTTTATAGCTTCTTCCGCGCTCAAAGTACGCGCAGACTGGCCCGGCGCACCCGGGAGTACAATCGGGGCCGTGCTGTCGAAGTCAGGTGTATCGACTTCAACATACTGAGGAGAAGAACTGGTTTCTTTGGTTTCTGTCGTTGGGGTCTCAGAACTCTGCTGGCACCCGTTCAATAATAAAGTGCTTAGTGCCGAAGCTAAAAGTAGGTGTTTGATGCGCATCATCCTCTCCGTTTTTCAAAACCTTAATCACGGAAATGTAGGATGTCTATCGATTGTCAATAAATGCGGTGGGTATAACTCTATGCGTTGTCGTAAGCGTAGGTGGCTATATATTCCGGCAGTGAGGCAATGCCCTCATGCCACGCCGCCAAATTCGGCGCGAGCTTGCGCCATCCAATATGATCAGCTCTGAAATCAGCATAATCCAGCGCGCAAACAACAGCGATCGAGCCAAATGACCATTTGGCCGGCACATAGCCGATTATTTCATCCAGATAGCCCACAACGCTTTTAATGGCGGTATCGTGGCGCTCAATCATATCGGGCCAATGAAGACTCTCATCGCGAACAACTTCATAGCGCCGATTATAGACCGCCTCGGCCAGACCGTCCCCGATACGGTGCATGCGATAGGCTTTCCAGCGGCCTTCCCCGTCATTGGGCAGCCAGGGATCTTTCAGGCTATCGAGATATTCGCAGATTAGCGGGCTATCAAATAGCGCCACATCGCTGCCGCCGCGCTCCAGGCAAGGCACCTTACCCAGCGGGTTTACATCTGCCGCATAACCGTTTGCACCGTCAGGACCAACTTTTATTTCTTCAACATCAAGCTCTTTTGCGCGTATGATTATTCGGCATTTGCGAGCAAAGGGCGATAAAGGGGAATGATAGAGTTTCATAACCTGTTTCTATAGGGCCGAATTTGACTCGCCAAGGGCTATTGTTTTGACTAACTACGTTTTCGAACATCATTCGGAAAGTCGTTATGGGGAATAAATCAGCAGCAATTGAAGGCTGGTATAGTCTGGACAAAGACCGTCCGCACCTGATTGGGACGCAGTGTACGTCCTGCAAGACTTACTATTTCCCAAAACAAAGCAATTTCTGCCGCAATCCCGATTGCAAGTCTGAGAGCTTTGAAGAAGTCCCCCTCTCACGGACGGGCAAGATCTGGTCCTATACCAATGCTTGTTACAAACCGCCGGAGCCATTTGTGGCGGCGGATCCGTTTGAGCCCTATACAATCGCCGCCGTTGAGCTGGACCGTGAAAAAATGATTGTTCTGGGTCAAGTCGTAGAAGGCATCAAGCCTTCAGACATCAAAGTCGGCGACGCGGTCGAGCTGGTGATGGATACTTTATATACAGATGATGACGGCGAGAAGCTGATCTGGAAATGGCAGCCTGTTAAGGGAGATGCGTAATGGGTAGTGATATTGCCATCCTTGGGGTCGGTCTCCATCAATGGGGAAAATGGGGCGCCAATTTTGTCGAATATGGAGTCAAAGCTGCGCGCGACGCGATCGCGGATGCAGGCATTGACTGGCGCGATGTCGGGTTTGTGTCCGGCGCGGGAACTGTGCGCTGCGGCTATCCTGGCTATGTGGCGGGCGCGACATTTGCACAGGCGCTCGGCTGGCAAGGAGCCGAGGTCAATACAAGCTACGCCGCCTGCGCCTCGGGGTCTCAGGCTCTTGCGGCGGCGCGCGCCAAGATACGCGCCGGTGATTGCGATGTCGCTCTGGTCGTCGGCGCGGATACCACGCCGAAAGGATTTCTCGCCCCCGCCAAAGGTTACCGCCCAGACGACCCGGACTGGGTTCGCTTTCATATTGGGATTACCAACCCCACCTATTTCGGGCTTTATGCCCGCCGCCGCATGGACCTTTACGGCGATACGCAGGATGATTTTGCCTCGGTCAAAGTGAAGAATGCCAAGCATGGCTATCACAATGAATATACCCGCTATAAAAAGCTTTTCACCAAAGAAGATGTCGCAAATTCCGCCATGGTGGCTGATCCGCTTCGGCTGATGGATATCTGCGCGACGTCGGACGGCGGCGCGGCGATCATCGTTTCCAGCATGGATTACGCCCGTAAAATCGGCAAAGGTGATGCGCCTAAAGTAGCGGCCATCTCGACGGTGACGCCGACATTCGCTGGCGCAGTCGTCGAAATGCCGGATATCGCGACGGACTCCGCTGTGGCTATGGACGCCCGCTCCTTTCGAGCGGACCTGCCCATAAAAGCCTACGAAGAAGCCGGCATTGGACCCGAGGATATTTCTCTCGCCGAAGTCTATGATCTCTCGACAGCGCTGGAGCTGGACTGGATGGAAGATTTGCAGCTTTGCGAGCGCGGCGAAGCGGCGTCATTGTTGCGAGCCGGAGAAACCACAGTCGGTGGTAGAATCCCGATTAACGCATCAGGCGGATTGGCTTGCTTCGGCGAAGCTGTTCCTGCCCAGGCCTTGATGCAGGTTTGCGAGCTGACCTGGCAGATGCGCGGTCAGGCCAAGGGTCGTCAGGTTGAAGGCGCCAAAGTCGGAATTACCGCCAATCAGGGCTTATTCGGGCATGGTTCCAGCGTCATTGTAAAGCGCTGATCACAGCGTTCCACTTCGTTTTAGAGTGTGGCCACACGCGTGAAACGACAGCTTTATGAGAAGCAATGAGGTGGCACACGCGCGTGTGCCATGGAACACGAAAATTTCACAGTGAAATTTCTTATCGAAAATCGGTTATTTACTCTACTTCGGCGGGCTTAATCGTTACACTAATTCCGCAGCCGCAAGCGTCGGTTTGATTGGGATTATTGAACTTGAATGAAGATTCCAAGACCGAGACTTCATAGTCGATGACTGAGCCGAGGATGAAAAGCACGGCTTTGGACTCGACGACGATCTGGACGTCTTTGTCTTCGACAAGCTCGTCTAGAGGCGCGACTTCGGCCACATAATCCATTTCATATTCCATACCGGCGCAGCCGCCATTTTTGACGCCGACGCGCAGATAGCCTTTTTCGCGTTCGCCGAGAATTTCTTTAACCCGCGCAGCGGCGGCATCGGTAAGAGTGACCAGTTTTGGTCTCGGGCGTCTTGTTCGTGCTTGGGCCATCTTGATGGTCTCCGTTCTAGTCCTTCGTCAGGCTCAGGATGAGGGCTGGGTATTGCCCTCTACAATTCCTCACCCTGAGCTTGACGAAGGGCGGGGAATTAATGTGCTTTAGAGCATGTTGAGCTCTAACTTGGCTTCATCGCTCATGCGGTCAATGGTCCAGGGCGGATCAAAGGTCATGAAGACTTCAACTTTGCGGACGCCGGCGACCACTTCGCAAGCTTCCTGAACCCAGCCCGGCATTTCTCCGGCAACCGGACAACCCGGCGCGGTCAGTGTCATATCTACTTTCAAAGTTCGGTCGTCTTCCAGTTCGACTTTGTAGATCAGGCCCAATTCATAGATATCCGTTGGGATTTCCGGGTCATAAACGGTTTTGAGCTGGGCAATGACATCTGTTGTTATCCGCTCTATCTCTTCGTCTGTTGGAGGTTCAACTGGAGCCCCGGACAGATCGATAACATCCCGCTTGGGCGCCTCTGTTTCTGCAGGCGCTTCAGCCGGTGTCTCCTCCTTGAGACCCGGTATCTGGGCATTGGCCAGAGCTTCGGCTTGTCTTTGTCTATCTGTCATGTCGTTTCATCATACCATATAGTGTCTTAAGTCACGATAAAAAGTGTGAGGCTTTTCGCACCGCCTCAACCAACCGCGTTGCTTCGTCCAAACTATTGTAAATTCCAAAGCTGGCGCGCACAGTGGAATGAATGCCCATTCGCTCCATTAGGGGCTGGGTACAGTGCTGCCCTGCTCTCACAGCGACGCCGTATTTATCCAATATCTGGGCCACATCATGGGCGTGCGCCCCTTCCAGCGTAAAGGACAGGACCGATCCTTTTTGCGGCGCATCACCGATTAGCCGGAATGAGTTGATATCCTGAAGACCATATAATGCCTGCGAGTAAACAGCCATTTCGTGCTGATGAATATCCTTGGGGTCATATTGGGAGTACCAGTCAATAGCCGCGCCCAGCCCAATGGCCTGAAGAATCGGCGGGGTTCCGGCCTCGAATTTATGAGGCGGGTCATTGTAGGTGACGTGACTTTCGTAAACGTCTTCGATCATTTCTCCGCCGCCGTTAAAGGGCTGGAGTTTGTCCAGGGCTTCGGTGCTGCCATAAAGGGCGCCGATTCCAGTTGGCCCGTAGAGCT
>CAYQNQ010000114.1:0-7636 GCA_964418815.1 uncultured Hellea sp. | reverse complement strand
AAGCTGCTGATCGTGGATTTTGCCGCCCATAATCTGGACGAATTTCGGGATAAATATGCCCATAGACGCCTTGGCTTTTCCGACACGGATATCAAAGGATGGGCGTCCGAATATAATTTATCCCTTACATCCGTCACAAATGTAACCACAGGAAGCGGTAAACCGGACGTTTGCGTCTGGATTTCCGAGAAGAATTAGGCGCCATGAGTAAGTTTACCTACAGCTTTGAATTTTTTCCGCCGAAAACGGAAAAATCAGCTCTGCGCCTTGAGCAAGCCCTCGACGCCTTGCAAGCGTTGAAACCTGAATATGTCTCGATAACCTATGGCGCCGGCGGCACGACCCGGGAGCGTACGTTTAAAACTGTCGAAAAAATTCAAAAGCACCGGCCTATTGACCCGGCGACTCATCTGACCTGTGTTAACGCCAGCCGGGGCGAAATTGACGAAATTGTTCAGGGCTATCTGGATATGGGGGTCAATCATTTTGTCGCCCTGCGCGGCGATCCTCCCGGGGCCGTTGACGGAACTTACACGCCCAGAGATGACGGCTATGCCTATGCCTCCGATCTGGTTGCTGGAATTAGGCAATTATCAAGCGGTGCTAAAATCAGCGTATCGGCTTATCCCGAGCGCCACCCCGAAAGCGCGACCTGGACGGCTGAGATCGATAATTTGCGGCGCAAAGTCGATGCGGGCGCGGACAATGCCATAACCCAGTTCTTTTTTGGCGCGGATACGTTTTTGGAATTTCGGGACCGTGTCGCCGATGCCGGCCTGAATATTCCGATTATTCCGGGCATTATGCTGCAGCCCAATTTCGCAGGACTTTGCAAAATGTCGTCCATGTGCGGCGTTGCTGTGCCCGATGACTGGCGGACTGCCTTTGACAAAGCGGGCGACGATGCGGCCGCCAGAGAGGATCTGACCGCGGATTTCGCCGCCAAGCTGGTCAAGGATCTGAATTCGGAAGGAGTCGAGCATTTCCACTTCTACACGCTGAATACGGCGCCTATCGTGACCCGGGTGATCGAAACTATCTAGAAATTACGCAAGGTCGAGCTTACGAATTTGTAATGGCCAAGTAAGCGAAGCGCAAACAGTGGCGGCTTAGTCCTGTCCCAACGCCAAGAATTATTGGGCCAGAGACGACCATGACTTTAGGGACTACCATGCCTTTTACCTTCCGCCAGTTTGGACTGGCATCTTCGCTCCTGTTCAGCACAATTATTTCCGGCTCGGCTTCGGCCCATGATATTCCCAATTGCGGGGATGATTGTCCGCCGCCCCGTATTCAGCTGGCTCTGTTACTTGATACGTCAAATTCCATGGATGGTTTGATTGCACAGACCAAATCCCAAATGTGGATGTTGGTCAATGAACTTGGCGAAACAGCGCGTAACGGAGAGACCCCAAAGATAGAATTGGCGCTTTATGAGTATGGCAATAGTAACATTTCCGTGTCTAAAGGCTATATCCGGCAGGTTATGCCGCTCACCACGGATCTGGACGGCGTTTCGGAGAAATTGTTCGCGCTGAAGACCCGCGGCGGTCAGGAATTCGCCGGTCAGGTCATTTCAACGGCCATTGATAATCTCGAATGGAGCGACGAACCCGCTGACATGAAGCTGGTCATAATTGCGGGCAATGAACCTTTCACGCAAGGTCCCGTCAATTACGAAACCGCCTGCGCGCGGGCGCAGCGCAAGGGGGTTATCATCGATACTATCCACTGCGGCGATGAGCAGACCGGCATAAGAACCATGTGGAAAGCCGGAGCGGATTGCGGCGGCGGAATTTACATGACGATCAATCAGGATGATGTGGCTGAATTTATTCCATCGCCTTATGACAAGGAAATATTGGATTTAAATCAAAAGCTTAATACCACCTATTACGGATATGGAACGCTGGGCGTGACCAATAAAGCCCGGCAGGTCGCCCAAGACAGCAATGCGACAAGCATGGGCTTTGCCAGCTCAATTGCCCGGGCGAAATCAAAATCTTCTGCTCAATATGATAATTCAGCCTGGGACGCGCTGGATCTTTATAAATCCGATAAAGACAAATTGCTAGATTTGGATGATTCTGAACTTCCTGAAGAAATGAAAGGCATGTCACGGGGTGAGCGGGAAGCCTTCATGGAGAAAAAAGTCGATGAACGGGATGGAATCGCGTCTAAAATCGCTGATTTGGAAGAAAAACGCTCAAAATTTGTTCAAGAGGCGAAAAAGAACACGGAAGAAACCAAAACTCTCGAAGAGGTTGTTGTTTCGGCGGTTCGAGGGCAAGCCAAAGCGTTTGGATTCCAATAATTACAATAATTTATTGAAAATCGGGCTTTGCAGGTAGACAAATGTTCACTATAAGGCCCTCGGCTTGAGGAGGGGGAACTTCACAGGCTGTTACATTTTGTATTGAGACGTGACATAAACTGGAACAATTTTGGCATGGCTATCCTTTACAAAAATAGTAATTTTTTGAATAAGTCGTCGTCATAAGACGGTCAAAGAACTGTAACGGAAGCCTAAAAGATAATGTTGAATGCCCTACCAACAGTCCGCGGGAATACATTTATTCCGAGTCGATTCGAAACGCTCACCGAAGGACTGGACTACGCGGCGACCTGCCAAACCGGATTCAATTACTATTCTGCCCGAGCCGAGTTAAAATCGGTTCTTTCTTTTTCTGACCTCAGGGCTCAGGCCATTGATATGGCCAAACGCCTTGTGCCGTTTGCGGAAAAAAATGCGCGTATCGGCCTTTGCGCCACCACATCACCGGAATTCGCTATTCTATTCTTCGCCTGTCAGTATGCAGGCCTTGTCCCGGCGCCGCTGCCTCTGCCGGTAACTCTAGGCGGCCGCAGCTCCTATGAGCGCCAATTGCAGCGCATGGCTGATACAGGCGATTTTCACGCCATATTCACACCGTCCAGCATGGAAGCTATCATCAGCGCGGCTCTTAATGACCACGATACGCCCGTTATGGCCTTTGAAGATGTCTTGGAACTACCGGCGGGCGACCAAATCCGTCCATTTAGCCCGGACGAGCTTTGCTATATTCAATATTCTTCCGGGAGCTCAAGCTCCCCCAAAGGGATTATCGGAACTCAGAAATCCGTAACATCCAATTGTAAGGCCATCGTTCAACACGGCCTCCAGCACAACGAAAATGATCGCGGCGCCTGCTGGCTGCCTATGTATCACGATATGGGCCTGATTGGCTGTCTATTATCGCCCATGATGAGCCAGATGTCGGCTGATTTCATGGACCCGCAAGATTTTACCCGCCGGCCTATTTCCTGGCTGAAACTCATTTCAAGAAATCGCTGCACCATGACCTATAGCCCGACCTTTGGTTACGAGCTCTGTGTCCGGCGCTGGCGCGACGACGCGGATCTCGATTTATCCTGTCTGAGAATTGCCGGCATTGGCGGTGATATGGTTCGGCCTGAGCCTTTAACCGAGTTTTCCGATTTGTTTTCATCCATGGGCTTCTCGCACACGGCCTTTATGCCCAGCTATGGCCTTGCAGAAACAACACTTGCCGCGACGTTTAACCCGCTCGGAACAGGCCTGAAACAGCATACGATTGATATGGACCGCTATGAGCGCACCAATGAGGCCGTCGAGGTTTCAGACGTGACCCGCGCTGATCATGTTCGGACCTTCGTCGCCTGCGGCACGGTTCTGCCGGATCACGAAGTGCAAATTCGCGATTTTGACGGGACGGTTCTGGGCGAAAAGAAAGCCGGCCGCATCTGCCTGAAAGGCCCCAGTGTTTCGCCCGGTTATTTCCGTAATCAACAGGCCACCGAAGCGTCATTTTCATCAGATGGTTGGCTGGATACTGGCGATCTCGGCTATTGGCTCGACAATCAAGTGGTGGTCACGGGCCGTTATAAAGACCTTATTCTCTGGCACGGCCGGAATATCTGGCCGCAGGATCTGGAATGGGCCGCTCAGGCCGCTGCGCCGCACCGCTGTGGACGGGCCTGCGCATTTTCAATCGGCGGCGCCGGTGACAATAAAACCATTATGCTTTTGCTGGAAAGTCGGACGCGCGACGAAAAACTACTCTCCGAAATTAATAACGCTGTCAGCGCGGCCATCCGGCTTGAAGTCGGCGTCCCGGTCAAACTGCAGCTTGTGCCGCGCGGCTCTATGATCATGACCTCGTCCGGCAAACTGTCCCGCGCCCGGGTCAAAGAAAAGTTTCTTGCCGGCGGAATTATTGATCTACAGGCCGCCAAGCCTCTCAAAGTGGTCGCCTCAGACGTTGGATAGAATGACGCCGGTTAGAACTCGGCCCTAATGTCCACAAAATCTCTTACCATTGCTATTACTGGCGGAACCGGTTTTCTGGGCCGGTATGTCATTAATGCGGCTCTGGAACAGGGCCACAAAGTTCGCGCCATGGTTCGCAGCCCGGGGAAAATCAAAGACTTTCAGCATGAAAACCTCATCTGGATAAAGGGAGGCCTAGGCTCAGCTGACGGCGAGATATGCGAAGGGGCAGATGTGGTGATTCACCTGGCTGGCTTGATCAAGGCGCGCAAAAAGGAAGATTTCTACCGCATAAATGGCGAAGCTGCGGGCGTTTTGGCCAGGGCCGCGGCGGAGCAGGGCGTAAAACGATTTCTACTTATTTCGTCCATGGCGGCGCGGGAGCCGGACCTGTCCCATTACGCCGGGTCCAAACGGGCCGGCGAAAGAGCCGTTCAAAAAAACTTTCTGGGCAAGATCGCTATTATTCGCGCGCCGGCCGTCTTTGGCGCCGGCGATGAAGCGACGGAACCCTTTTTCAAGCTCCTCAATAAAGGCTTGCTACCTGTCCCAGGCGGCTCCGGTTGGAAGACGCGAAAAATCAGCATGGTTTACGCGCCCGATCTGGCCAAAGATATCGTCAGAGCCGCTGTCAGCGGCGATTATGACGGGATGATCGCTTCTCCGTCCAATATTCAAGCTGCCACCTGGCGGGAATTTGCGCAGCTTTGCGAGCAGGCTTTCGGGCGGAAGATTAGAGTGCTTCCCCTCCCGAAATTGCTCCTCTATCCCTTAGCCGCCATGACCAGCGCGACTTCCAGACTATGGGGTATGGGGCATTTGACCCTGGATAAACTGGGTGAGTTTCTACATGCAGACTGGTCCAGTGAAACATTGATTTCGGAAGCGACACCGCCTATTGAGGCGCTGAAAATAACTCTGGCTTCCTATCAAGCCCCCAAGGAGGCGTAATGCCCGAAAAAGACGAAATATTTGCCAAAGTCTGTGAACTCCTAAAACCCTACAACCCGGAAAACCGCCCCATAACCCTGCAAAGCGGCATTGTTTCCGATCTGGAAGTGGATTCCGTGGCAGTTTTCGATTTAGTGATGGGACTCGAAGACCATTATGATGTATCTATACCCATGGAGATGGTCAGCGACATCAAAACAGTTGGGGAACTGTGTACGGCCATCAAACAACTGGCGGAGGAATAGGGGATGGCGCTCTGGGATAAGTTCGGTACGGTTCAAGGCCGACTGGATAACGTCAAGAAACTCATCAATAAAGACCCGCTGGGCGTCGAATTTGACGACATTATGGGCCGAACCCGCGGCCGTATCGGCAACCGCGAAATCATCCTCGCCGGCACCAATAATTATCTCGGACTGACGTTTGACGAAGCCTGCATGGACGCCGCCAAGGCCGCTATTGACGCCCACGGTACCGGAACAACCGGCAGCCGCGTGGCCAACGGGACTTATACGGAACATGTGGAGCTGGAAAAAGCGCTCGCAGATCATTTTGGCATGCCGAGCTGTATTATTTTTTCAACGGGTTATCAGACCAATCTGGCGGCCATTTCCGGCCTGACCAACGGTGATGATATCATCTTCATGGACGCCGACGCCCATGCCTGCATTATTGACGGCACAAGACTGTCCGACGCCTCGACCATTCGCTTCCGCCATAATAATCCGGAAGATCTCGATAAGCGCATGAGCCGCGTGAAAGAGAAAAAGGGCGACTTCTTTGTCATCATTGAAGGTCTCTATTCCATGTTTGGCGATATCGCGCCCATCGACGAATTTCTCGACGTGACCCATAAACATGGCGGCTATCTCTATATCGACGAAGCCCACTCTTATGGGGTGTTCGGGGAAACAGGCTGCGGCCTGGCCGAAGCGCAGGGCGTTATGGACCGAGTTGATTTTATCTCGGGCACTTTTTCCAAAAGCCTGGCCTCAATTGGCGGCTTCTGCGTCTCCAAACATCCCGAGTTTGAAATCGCGCGTAAAGTCATGCGGCCTTATCTCTTTACGGCCTCACCAACACCCTCAAATGTATCGACGGCGCTGGCAGCTGTTGGCAAGATTAATTCGCCATATGGTGATGGACTTCGCAAAAACATTTGGAATCTGGCCAAGCGCCTTCACAAAGGTCTGGACGAGCTGGGCTATGACCTGTGCGCCGACCCAAGCCCGGTAATTGCCGCGCGCCGCCCCAATGAAGTGATCTGCGCCATGGAATGGGACTGGCTGCTGGAGAACGGTCTCTATGTGAATTTGGCTGTGCCGCCGGGAACGCCGCAATCCAGCTCGCTCCTACGGATTTCTCTTTCCGCTGCCCACACAGAAGACGACGTTGATCAGATCATCGGCAAGTTCAAGGAGCTCAAAGAGGTTCAGCCGCAGCTCATGGAAAACCTGATGAAGCTGGCGGGGTAGCTTGACTGCAGGTGCAAATAGCTTGCGAAAAAAGACGTTAATTTTTCTATTGAGCGCGATCCTGATTTTAAGTGGTTGCGCATCTACAAAAAGAATTGAAAGCCATTGTCTGAAAAAATTTAGTTCTGTTGGACCCTGGAAAAAATTAGAATCCGAACCCGCAAATGCGCCAACCATGTTTTCTGAGTTTAGTGACGCAAACTCTGACTATTACCAAAAGTCTTGGTTTCGTTCGGAAGCGGATCAGATTCTTTTGTGTACAATAAACAAACACGATATTCGCCACTCGAAGAGCTCGCCAGATTGCTATATTAGGCCAGTGCTTTTCGACGCAGACTCGTCAAACGCAGAAATTCTAGGTCCAGCCGAGTATTATATTTGCACAGGATAGAAAACTAGCTAGAAAGCAAATCAAGCAACGGGGAAACCATGATCGAAAAAAAGACCTTAGCCAATATTGAAATGGTCGCCCGCGGGCTGATGGCTTTGATTTTGCTCACGGCGGGAACCAGCAAGCTGTTCAGCGCGGGCGGGTTTAAGGCTTATTATTCGGGTATTTTTGCCAATCCAGATTTGCGTATCAATGCCCCGCAGATTTTGGTCGACACCTATTTGACCCTTATTCCTTTTATCGAGATTGTCCTTGGCTTGTGTCTGCTGATCACAGCGCTCAAGCGCTATACCATTTGGGCCTGGTACGCTTTTATGGCGTCCTTGCTTGTCGGCCATTATATTCTGCAGGAATGGTCTGCCGTAAATCAGATGTTGCCATATTTTTTCCTCGGTATGATCGCTCACGCCTTGCCGACGCGAAAGTCTCTAACCTAGAGCCCGCAGCCGCGGATCTGTAACTGGCCAGGGTCAGTCCAGGCCGGTTCCAAAGATAAGTAATGTATTTGTTCCTCAATAACGAAAAATATAA
>CAYQNQ010000113.1:0-7761 GCA_964418815.1 uncultured Hellea sp. | reverse complement strand
CGGGATGATTTTTTCAATCGCTGACTGAGGTGTCAGTTATTTAACTTCAAATGTGATATTCACATTGACGCGGTAGTTCGAAATTTTACCGTCTTTTACATTCACGGACATATTGTTGATGTTGGCCGAACGGACGTCATTGACGCTTTTGGATGTGCGCGACACCGCGTTTTCGATAGCGTCTTCAAAAGACTTCTTGCTTTCAGACATGATTTGAACAGATTTCATTACTGCCATGGTATTCTCCAATTTTAAGATAATTTTGAGCTATAGGCGCGAAAACATGTCTTAATCCTTAACATTCATTGTGGTGAGGATTGGCTATCCTTTTCTTTCGAATTTTCCTTTTCTTTTAACGCCGCTTTGCGCCGTTCAATGGATTTCCGCTTAATCTCATGTTCGATTTTACTGGATTGCGTGTCGTTCCAGAACTTCAACACCGCAAGGCCCAACATGAAAAGTCCAAGCCCGGCTAACATATTACGCCGTTGCCGTAATCCAGCCGCCGCCAAGGACGCGGGCCTGAGTGCCTCCGGGCGCGTAAAATACACAAGCCTGACCCGGAGAAACGCCCTCTTCCGCTTTATGGAGTTTCACGACAATCTGGCCGTCCTCCCACACCAGTGAGGCGGGTTCCGGCGGCCGGGTCGATCTGATTTTGACTCCGATATTTGTACCGTCGAGATCCCGGCTAAAATGCCCGTCTCCGATCCAGTTGACATCCGTCAGATATATGAGTGAGCGGGCCAGCGCTTCGCGCGGACCGACAATGACCTGTTTTTTATCGGCGTCAATTTTGACCACATATAGCGGATCCTGCCCGGAACCATCCTTAAGACCGAGCCCGCGGCGCTGCCCGATGGTGTAATACATAATCCCCCGGTGCTGCCCAAGAACGGTCCCGTCCATATGCACCATATCGCCCGGGTCGGCCGCGTCGGGACGTAACTTTTCGATCACATCCGTATATTTTCCGGTCGGCACAAAACAGATATCCTGACTGTCCGGTTTGGACGCCACGCGCAGACCGAACTCCTGAGCCAGCTTCCTTGTTTCGCTCTTATCCATGCCGCCGAGCGGAAAGCGCAGAAAATCCAGCTGCTCGCGCGTGGTCGCAAACAGGAAATAGCTTTGGTCCTTGCCGTAATCCTGGGCCCGGTGCAGCTCGGGGCCGCCAGGGCCGAGAACCCGCTTAATATAGTGACCCGTGGCCATACAGTCCGCGCCCAGATCTTTGGCGACCTTGAAAAGGTCCGTAAATTTCACGGTTTGATTACACCTGACACAAGGAATAGGCGTGGACCCTTTGAGGTAGGTATCCGCGAAGTCCTCCATGACGCTGTCCTTAAACTTGCTCTCATAGTCCAGAACATAATGAGGAAACCCCATCAATTCGGCCACGCGCTGGGCATCGTAAATATCCTGGCCGGCGCAGCAGGCTTTTTCTTTTTGAATAGCGACCCCGTGATCATAGAGCTGCAAGGTCACGCCGATGACGTCATAACCCTCTTTGGCCAGCATGGCCGCGCAGACAGAACTGTCCACCCCCCCGGACATGGCAACCACCACCCGGGTTTCGCTGACGGGCTTGGAAAACCCTAATGAGTTTGAACTATCAACCATAATCACTGATCTTAGACCCGGCATTTTTAACAAAATGCCTCTAATTTTATTAACCTATTGCCCTGAATTCGTTAATTTCGCGCCTCATATAGGATTGAAACTGTTACAAGTCGAGACATAGGATGGCGCTGACCTTCCTGAATCATTCAATAGAATCAACAACTTAGATTTTTGGAAGCCTCGCGTTAACCATGATTGATTTCTGTTAACCTTGGTAAACCATTGTTTTTATTGACATTTTTTGCCTCCGCTTAAACCCTTTTTAACACACCACATTTATAAACTGATCACAATTTGGTGAAACTGAGGATAGATAAGGGGCCAGATAAAAAAATGAGCACTCAGAGAAATAAGAGAGAAAATGTGGTCATCGGACCAGAAGGGACGCCTTTAACCTTGGCTGATCTTCCGGCGCCCGATACCGTAAGGTGGGTTATTCGCCGTAAGGCAGAAGTTGTTGCAGCCGTTCGCGGTGGACTATTGACACTCGAAGGCGCGTGCGAGCGCTATGGTCTGTCCGGCGAAGAATTTCTAGCCTGGCAACGGTCAATAGAGTCGCACGGTATACCAGGATTGCGGACAACACGTATCCAGCATTACCGCCGGTAAAGGCTTGATAAATTGATTAAAGAGCTGCCCTCTGAGGCAGCTTTTTTTATGGGCCGGCCTGTTTATTCGGCAACGCAAATTTAACCATAGACTCAAAAACCCCTGCAATTTCACAGATGTTTAGACCCGCCTTAAGACCTTCCCGCTAAAAGGGTTGCAATGGTCACAGAAGATGACCTGATCATAATGGTGAATAAAAAAATGGCAAAGAACAATAATAAGCCAGAACAAACAACCGCACCAAAACGGCAATTGGTTCCGATATTTTCGGCCAATCGCGAACTGGGCGAAACAGCCACAACACTGGCGCTAGCTAAAGCCGCCGCTGCGCGCGGCGAAACCGTTCTCATGATAGACTGCCTGGGCGGCGATCTCATGCGTGAAGCGGGCCTGATCTATAATAAAACTCTGGCCGATGTCTTCTTTCGCGGTGCCGATATGCGCGATGTGAAATATGTGACCAGTAATGAACATTTTACGGCCATCGCCGCCGGTAAAATGAGCCTGAACATTCTGCTTGGAAGTCTGGCGGCTCTATCCCTCGAATATGACTGGGTATTTGTCGGCACTGAAAGCGGTTGTACCCCAGCCCATGTCCGGCTTGCCGGGGCGGCGGATGCCAGCCTGCTCTGTTATTCGGCCGAAAGCGACGATTTCATGCGGGCTTACTGGATGATCGAGGCTATTCGACGCCGATTCCCGGAATATGATCCCATGTTGATGTCCTTCGGATCTCAAAGAGACGCCAATGAGACAGCCTTGACCCTCATCGAAACCGTCAAAGAGTTTCTGGGTGCGCCGCCGCCTTATATAGGTCACGAAACAGACCCGTGGATCGCGCCAAAGACCCTGCTTAAGATGATCGATCTGTCCCAGGTCCAAAACGCCGCCTAAAAAACTGCACTTTTTTCAGATATGAGCGACGGATTTGCGCCGCTCATGCGTTAAATGTTATAGAATTCATCAGGAGAAATTCTATGACACGCAAAAATGCAGTTATTGTTTCCGCAATCGCGACAATTTTAATGGGATCTGCGGCCTTTGCAGGCCCAAAAGCGGATGCCAATCAGGATGGCGTTATTACGCGGGCCGAGTTCATGGCAGAATCCCAAAGCAAATTCGCCAGTTTTGATTCAAACGGCGACGGTTATATTTCCGAAGACGAGCGGACAAGCGCTCGCGAAAACGGTCAGGCAGAGCGCCGCACAGCTATGTTCGGCCAAATTGACGCCAATGGAGACGGCGTAATTTCTCGAGACGAGTTTGAAGCTGCCGGTGATAATCGCAAGGAAAAATCCCGCGAAAAACGGCGTCAGAGACGTGATGTCAATCAGGACGGACAGGTCGACGAGGCTGACCGGGAAGCGTTCAGGGAAAAAATGAGCGAACGGCGCGAACGTATGAAAGAACGCCGCCAGCAACGCAGTGAAGGCTCACAAGGCCGGCGCCGCGGCAACAGCCCCTGGCTACGGGCCGACACCAATGGTGACAAGCTGATTTCCGCGCAGGAGTTCCAAGCTGGCGCCGAGAAAATGTTCGAGCATCTGGATGCTGATGGCGACGGACAGCTCACTCAGGGCGAAGGCCGCGGTAAGCGAAAGCGCAAAGGTAAAAGGTTTGGCCGCTAGGTAGAGGGCGAAATGGACTCGGCCACCCTAACAGAGATCCCGGGAACGTCCCGGGATCCGGACAGCGACATCCTTCCCGCGCTCATGCGCCAGGAACAAGGCGCCTTCGCCATATTGATGGACCGACATATCAGAAGCCTGTCGGCTTTATCAGCCCAAATGCTTGGCGATGTCCACGCCGCCGAAGATATTACCCAGGGCGTGTTTCTCAAAACCTGGCAAATGCTGCCGCGCTGGGAAACGGGAAATGCCAAACTTATTACCTGGATGCGCCGGGTCGCTACCAATATGTGCCTGGATTATCTGCGAAAGAAAAAACCGGTCTATTCGGACACCCTCCCGGAACTCGCCGGTGAAGATCCGCAGCAGGACAAAATAATGATGTCCAAGGAACAATCTGAGTATGTATCCGAGGCCATGAACTTATTATCGGAACGCCAAAAAGCCGCCCTGACCTTATTTTATTATCAGGAGCTGCCTCAAAAGCAGTGCGCCGAAATCATGGACGTGACGGTACCGGCCTTTGAGTCTCTTCTAAGGCGCTCAAGAACGGCGCTGAAGAAATCAATGCAAGACAACCCCCTTCTGGCAACAGCGAGGACAATTTAATGACCCAAATAATTATGACCCAAGAAGATTTCACAAGACTGGTTGAAACCTACGGCGCTAAAGAAAGCCGGTGGCCGGATGAGTACCGCGCTCAAATGCAGGCCTTTGCGGCCGATAACGCCGAGGCCGCCAAAGCCGTATTGGAGGACGAGGCTCTGCTGGATACGGCGCTGGACTCTGTGCGCGCCGCGCCGGGAACCGATATGCTCAAAGCGCGTATTCTCAACAATTTACCGCAACATACTGCGGCGAACCAGCCCGAGGCACCGAGATCCAAATTTAGCATGTTCGGCCAAAAGGCCGTAGCCGCACTTATGTTACTTGCGTTTACAGTCGGCTTTACAGGGGCAAGTTTTTTAAAGCTTCCCGGATCCGGCGACGATGCAGGCGCTGTTTATGCCAGCAATGAATGGGAAGAACTGGCAACGGATTACGGCATGGATGATATTTTCGAATGGGTCGGTGTGCCCGAGGATTCGCCCGCACCTTAAAAATAAAAAAGGCGAGCCGTCGCTCGCCTTTACTTCCCCCCACCACTCGGTAGATTATTTATGCGCCGCGCTTCATACGCCGTTCGGCCTGCTGTGCCAGCTGCCGGGCCCTGACGCGTTCAAAACTGTCCAAAGCTTCGATTGCCATTTGAAGTTCGGTGGCCATATCGCCTTGCTGTCCGGAAATGTCATCCAGTGATGACCGCAGGTTTTTCTTTCTCGCGATGACGGACTGAGCATAAGACCCATAGGCCACATAACCTTCACGTTCTGCATCTGCTTCAACTTTTTCTTCAGGAACACTGTCGTTTAATTTACGGATTTGACGCTCCAAATCCTCACGTGTCGCTTCTAAAACTGCAATTCTTTTCTGGAGGTCCTCAATCGCGAAACGCGTTTGGCGGATACTCCGCTCCATTGCCTGACTCATAACTCACCTAATCATTATTTTTTATTAGGGTTTGCCCCTATTTGCCTAACTTATAGTTCAACTAGATTACGGTCCGGTAAACAGAATCAAAAAAACTCAGTATTTTCTAAAAAAGCGCCAAATTACCGTTTCCGTTAAAAAAGAGACATCATTGTTAACACTTGATTTACGGGATTCACTTAACGCTAAAAACAAGTTAACCATATTCCCAGTTCTATTGGGGGTGATTCGCCGGGAGGTAAGGGCTATGCGCGTTCTTCTAATCGAAGATGATAGTGCAACTGCACAGGGCATCGAATTGATGCTGAAGTCAGAGGGCTTCAATGTATATACGACTGATTTAGGCGAAGAAGGCGTCGATCTCGGGAAACTCTACGATTATGATATTATCCTTCTGGACCTGAATTTGCCGGATATGCCCGGTTTTGACGTGCTCAAAACCCTGCGTATGGCCAAGGTCAACACGCCAATCTTTATATTATCCGGCACTTCCGACATCGACTCGAAAGTTCGCGGCCTCGGCACGGGCGCAGATGATTATATGACCAAGCCGTTCCACAAGGACGAGCTCATCGCCCGCATCCACGCGGTTGTACGCCGCTCCAAAGGTCATTCACAGTCCATTATCACAACCGGCGACATCAAAGTGAACCTGGACGCCAAAACGGTTGAAGTCGGGGACCACCGCGTTCACCTGACCGGCAAAGAATATCAAATGCTCGAGCTGCTATCCCTGCGAAAGGGCACGACGCTCACCAAAGAAATGTTCCTGAACCACCTTTACGGCGGTATGGACGAGCCGGAACTGAAGATTATCGACGTCTTTATCTGCAAGCTGCGCAAGAAACTGGCGGCAGCCACAGGCGGCGACCACTATATTGAGACAGTCTGGGGCCGCGGATACGTCCTGCGCGAACCGGCGAAAGACAAACTCTCCGCATAAATTATAAGGCAATTGCCCCAAAAACCCGCTTCCTCGCCGAAGCGGGTTTTTTTATTTATCATATGGGATTTGGGACAAGATGCTTTTCATCTCTGCTTAGTCCCAGATACGTTGCCACCAATTCTTCTTTTTTCGTTCCGAGCGCGGTGTTAAGGATTCTCCCTGGCCCGAATGCGTAATCCGGGTGCGAATATAATCATCGGGCCAGCGTGTCAGTTCAGTCAGGTTTTCGATTTCCTTTTCTTTGCGCTCATTCACATGCGCGATATATTCATCGGCCCGGGAACATTTCATTTTGCCTTTAAATGCGTGGCGCAACACATAGCGGCCCTGAAAATTCTTACGGTCACCCGTGATCTTGAATTTCAAGTCTTCGGGGAAGGATTTGGCATCGTAGCGCACATGCAGGCGGGTAACATAAACGTCTTTAGCCATGGATTTACCGCCCTGATTGCGCGATTTACCGTCCGGGAGCCAAAATACACCCAGTTCCCGCAATTGTTTGTTTGACAGTGGGTCCGCAGCACAAGGATCGCACCAATTCATATCCCAGGCATATTCCATGAACACGCCGTGTCCGCCTTGGCTGCTGACCGAAGTTCGGTACATATCTTTGTAAAACTGCCCGAAATCATCTTTGATAAATATGGGCAATTCTTGGCCTGACGGGATTTTATGGGTGCGGTAATTTGTGGTTTCCACCTTGCCATTGCGAGTCAGCGCATAAACAAACAAGTCTTGCGGACCATTGGCATTCACTGTGCCCAGCCGAATGGGCAACATGAATTTCGGGCTTTCATAGGCCACAGCAATAGGGTTGAGCAACTCCCCGCCCGTCCGCTTTTTGCGATCCAAATTCACCTTGGCGACAAAGAACTTCATGTCCTGCTTGATATAGCTGCCGAGAGTCCGGGTGGCCCCGTCGGGGATTCTATAGCCGTTTTCAGTCAACCAGAGCTGCAGTCCGTCACTCTGCTCTGCCGAGAGAATAAGAATATCATACTCGCCTTTGGAAAAACTCTCTTCGATGGTTACACCATGAATTTTTGGATCTTTTATACGTTCTCTTTTTTCCGGCCCTCCGCCGCGCTTCGTAGCCGTAACAATGATCTCGTCATTTCCCCATCCAAAAGGACCACACGGATCCCGGTCGAAATACTCTACCAGGCGCGGTGCTGTATAAGCGTCCAGATGGGAAAGCAGTTTAGGGTCAGAAACATGAACCTGATCTTTGGTAATCGCGGTCGGTACGGGAATGACCATGGCGAACTCGCTGGGATCGCCAATATAGTCATTAGCCATGGTGATGACTGTCCGGTTGCCATCCCTAACCAGAGCGACTTTGGAACTCTGGTTAAACAGGTCTGTATCGGCTTTCGCCACATAGAAGCCGCAAAAAGCACTGGCATTTGGAGCGCAGGCCAAGCC
>CAYQNQ010000112.1:0-7849 GCA_964418815.1 uncultured Hellea sp. | reverse complement strand
GACCGCGACATTAAAGTCACACTTTTATGACAATGCAATCATTGCTGTATTATATCTTTGACCAAGGCGATTCCCATTAGAGCAACAACTAAGGAAAATGGAACAGCGCCTATGAGCATAGCCGCTCTCAGAGCGTTTAATCCTCCGGCAACAAGAAGTGTCCCAACAACGAGTGCAAGCATAGCGCCCCAAAAGACGATGTGTTTGACATAACGTTTGTCGGACCGCCCCCCGGAAGCAATAGTTGTAATAACCAGAATGGCTGAGTCTGCCGACGTCACCAGATAAGTAATTAAAAGTATGACGACGACTAAAGACATGAACAACGCACCGAGCGAACCGGTTGTCAAAATTGAATTAATCGTTGCAAAGAGCTTATCAGACAAATCTGCCCCGAATATGGAACCGCTTGCGCCTTGATAAAGCTCCGCGAAAATAGCGCTGCCCCCGGCAAGAGCAAACCAGACAAGACACATTAATGCAGGGGCGAACATCGCTCCCAAAACAAATTCCCTTATGGTCCTTCCCCTTGAAACACGGGCCAGAAACAAACCGACAAACGGCGCAAAAGCGATCCACCAGGCCCAATACAATATTGTCCAGGGTCCCTGCCATTCGGCTAAGGTCGCAGCAACATTATCTCCATTTTCAGCAATAACATTTCCGCTCTCGCTCCAAACCGTAAAACTCATTGAAGGCAAAGCAATTATGTAATCCCAGATAGCCAGAAAATAATGTTTGAATGCAAATAAAAGAGCCCCTGAACCAATACCGAAAACAGCGAAAAACAACAGCAGGAAAAACGATAACCCCATATTGAGATTGGATAGCCATTTAATACCTTTTCCGACACCGGATATGGCAGACATAATTGATGCTAAGGTAATGACCGCCAAACACAGCAAAACCGCCACATTTGTTGGCTCTATGCCCCCTTCGGGTATTATCCAATTTGCGCCTGATACGTTGTGTAGCCCAAATGCAAACTGCTTTACGCCAAGAGCAATTGTGTAACCAACGCCTGTAATGGTTGCGATAATGGCCGTGATGTCAACGGCATGCCCGAACGGACCCGAGAGTATTTTTCCAAATATGGGCGTGAGACCAGATCGAATTGTCAGCGGCATGTTCCGGTTATAAGCAAAATAAGCCAGCGAAAGCCCGACCATCCCATAAATACCCCAGGCCGTTAAGCCATAGTGAAGGAGCGTCCATTTGAAAGCGGGCCGGATATTGCTTTCATCAGAACCTACAGCAAGACCTTTAATGACATCGGGATTATCCACAAAATGGAAGACAGGTTCACCCACAGCATAAGTCAACATTCCTACACCAAGCCCGGCGCCGAACATCATTGAAAACCAGGAAAAGCGGGAAAACTCCGGTTTTTCATCAGCGCCCCCCAATTTAATCCGTCCGGATTTTGGCCAAAGCGCAACAAAGAGACAGACGATCAAATAAAAGGCCGAAACATAAAGATACCAAGCCCCGAAATTGCCATTGAACCAACCCTGAATTTTTCCAAGAATATCAGTTGCCTTTTCTGGCGAAACCATCACCCAGGCCAGAAACACAACCGCGATGACTATGGAAATAAGCGAGATATACTTATTCAGTCCCTGAAAAAAACCTGATTTTTCTGTATTAATAACAGGTCCGTTTTGTACGACTTTTTCAATAGACATGCTTTCCCCTTATGTTTTTTATTTTTCTTCTCATATTGGAGAGGGTCCCGTCCACGGCAAAATTTATGAAAAACCTTATAAGAAGATCAGCTAATATCATCGGACTCGGTACACATAAACAGCATGCTTGATCACAGAATCGCCTTTGGGCATGGACACAAAAGGGTCTGTTTCAAACACTGTCTCCCACAGCCCCGCACTGGTTAATGAGTGCCGTTTGTCATGATAAGGCCTGGTCCGTTCGTTCATATGCGCATGTGTGGACCAGATTATGAGCCCGCCAGGTTTAGTCACGCGGATAAATTCATCCAGACACTCGGGCGGGGCATTGCCCGGGGCGAGCGCGCCAATGGCGTAAGTAACCGGGAAGTGGTCGTCGGGAAAATCAAGCGGTTTGCCGAGCACCATGCGCTGAAGGCTTTGATAGATATTTCGCTCCGCGGCGATGGCCAGCATTCCGTCCGAAATATCTATGCCGCGGAACCCGTCATATCCCATCATCTTGAGCGGCAAAGAGTGCATGCCGGTTCCGCAGGCCGCATCGAGAACGGGTTTGGTTCCGAGCTCAACATGATTGGCAAACACACAGGCCCCCACATAAGGCAGCTGAATGCCAAATTCGGTCACATCCTTATCGTAGTTTTCAGCCCACTCATTATAGGCTTCACGGCGGTCTTTATCCGTCTGCGCCGCGTAGACTTTTTCGAGGGTTGGATTTGAACTGTGTTTCGCCATTTGCACCTAAGCCGTGTAGCCACCGTCTATGCGCAGAATAGACCCGGTCATATGTCTCTCTTTTGCCAGAAATAAAATGGCGCGCGCTATTTCTTGCGGCTCCGCGACAGCGCCCATGGGGATTGATTGTTCGTTGCGGCCAACAACGTTATCAGCCAAAGCCTGCGTCGCATGTTCTGAAAACAGCATGGGCGAGTTGATGGCTCCCGGCGCGACGGCATTGACCGTGATTTTTCGCGCCGCCAACTCGAGGGCCATGGTCCGCGTAATCTGATCTACGGCGCCTTTGCTCGCGCAATAGGCGGTCAGGCCCGCCGCCCCGTAACTTCCGCAAGTTGAGGACAAATTGATAATGGTTCCGTCATTGGGCATTTGCTTAGCGACAGCGCGGCTCATATAAAACAGCCCGGTCACATTGATATCCATCACCCGCGCCCAGTCTTCATCTGAAGTTTCTTCGGCGGTTTTGCGCAGAATGACCCCCGCATTATTGACAAGTGTATTAACGGGCCGCGAGGCGAATTCACTGGCACTTTTCACAGCCCGGCGGCAATCATCGGCCTTTGAAACATCCCCCTGAACAGCATTGACGTTTCCGGACAACAGCTGTTTCACGGCCCCGTCAAGCTTCTCCTGATTGCGGCCCATCAGCGTGACAAAAGCGCCTTCGGCTAAAAACCGCCGGGCCGTTTCATACCCGACGCCGCTTCCGCCGCCCGTCACAAGGACATTCGCCTCAGAAAGATTTCGAGGAGCTCCGGCCATAATTACAAACTCGGCGTCGGCAGTTTTGCCATACGCCCCCCTGCGACAACAATAGTCTGGCCCGACACAAAACTAGAAGCGGGACTGGCCAGCCAGAGCGCCACATCGCCGACGTCTTCGGGTTGTCCCAATCTTCCAACAGGGTGGAGCGCTTTTATTTCGGCGTCGACTTTGGCCCGGTCCGGATATTGATCCAGAAAAGCCTCGTTAAACGGAGTATTGATCCACCCTGGCGCGATTGCGTTGCAGCGAATACCATAGGCGCCATATTCCAGCGCTGTATTATGGGTGAAAGACGAGACCGCGCCTTTGGACGCCGCATAGGCGGCATGGGTCGGATTGGCCCCCAGGGCTTCAATCGAACTGATATTGACGATGGCCGCATCTTCGGCCGCTTTTAGCAAATTAAAGGCGTGTTTGGTCATCAGGAATACGCCCTTGGCATTGACGCTCATAGTTTTGTCCCATTGTTCCGCGCTCATCTCGTGGATTGGGACTTCGATGCAGATACCCGCATTATTGATCAGAGCATCCAATCGACCATAGGTCTGTTTGACGTGGTCCATAAACGCCGCGGCAGAAGCCTCGTTTGAAATATCCGTTTGGGCAAAATCAATATCCGAATTTTCCGGTGGATTTAGATCTGCGACGATCACCCTGGCCCCGGCGACTTTAAACTTTTCGGCAATCGCGCGTCCGATATTTTGGGACCCGCCGGTTACGGCGACAACTTTGCCGGAAAAATTATATGGAACATCAGTCATATATTTTCCGCACAACGCTGCGCTGGGCGCCGAGCCCTGCAATCGTAGGCTCCATGACGTCACCGGGCTTAAGATAGGTCTGCGGTTTCATGCCATAACCGACACCCGGCGGCGTGCCCGTAAACATAACATCCCCGGCCTCCCAGGTCAGGAAATTGGATATCTGCGAGACCAGTTCAGCCACCGTAAAAACCATATCCCCCGTATTGGAGGACTGCCGGGTTTCGCCGCTGATTTTGATGGAGATATCGAGATTATTGGGATCTTCGATTTCGTCTTTGGTGACCAGCCACGGCCCGATAGGTTTTAACGTGTCCGCGCTTTTGCCTTTGGTCCACTGGGTACTGCGTTCCAGTTGAAACTGACGTTCGGACACATCATTACCAACCGCATAACCGGCAACGTGGTCCATAGCATCTTCGACCGGAATATAGCTGCCGCCTTTGCTCATCACCACAACCATTTCTGCTTCCCAGTCGAGTTCGGTTGCGCCGCGGGGCATAATCACGTCATCAAACGGTCCGTTTATGGCTGTGCGCGCGGTCAGCATGATCATGGGTTCCCTGGGCGTTTCCAGCCCGGCTTCCACCGCGTGTTTTCCGTAAGTCAGGGCGCAGCCGATAATTTTTGGCACGTTGCCAATGGGCGCGCCAAGTCGGCTAGCTCTGGAAACCAATGGATAATCCGAAAGAGGTTTATCGTTCACTTTGGCGTAGTGCTTGACGTTGACGGTTTCGCCTGTCCAGTCCGCAACCCGTGAACTAACATCGCGCCAGTCCCCGTTCTCGTCAACAACCCCCGCCTTTTCAGCACCTTTGGGACCAAATCTAATCAGTTTCATGCGCCTACCTACCCTAATAGCTGCCTTATTGCGCTTTCATTTAAAACCTGCCGCTGTCTCGCTGCTTGAAATGTGTTCAAGGTTGCGGACAGCCCTTCCAGAAATGTCCGGTGGGGCTGCGCGCCAACAAAAGCATCTAAAAGACCATCGTCAACTTCCGCTGGAAACGGCAATGACGTCCCCGAGGCCGTGATCCCATTATAGGGCAGGATGGTTTCCATATCCGCCAAAACATCTTCCATATCTCCGACAACCCCGTTCATATCGAACACTTCAGCGCCCCTGGTTTCCCGGGCCACGGCGGCGATAAAACGCTGCGCCGCATCTTCGACATGGACATAGCTGACGGGCCCAATAAACGGGATGTCATAGGACTTGCCGGTAAATGCGGCGAGCAATCCTAATGTTATCGCTGAGCTCATCCCCTGATCACGCCCGGGGCCATAAATCACGCCGGGACGAATACAGACAGACGGCACTTCCCAGTCCTGCCAGTAAACTCTAGCCATCTGCTCATTACAGAATTTATGCGCTCCGTAGAGCGTATCGAGATGTTCGTTAGGTCCCATGGCGGGGCTTGCGATAGAACTCGCGTAAGTTATGCGGTCAATTCCAGCTTGGCGGGCCGCTTCTAAAATATTGGCCGTGCCCACGACATTAACCCGCGTGCCCATTAAGGGATCCGCTTTAGTACCCGGAAACTGTAAGGCTGCGAGATGAATCACAGCAAATACTTTATTGTTTTCAATCGTCTGAGCGAGCTGCTTATAGTCCGTGATATCCCCTTTGACCCAGTCTATACTTTGCGCATCGTCCATAATCAAATTCAGCCGTCGCCGGTTTTCGGACAAATCATAGACGATGGGATTTGCGCCCATATCCCGAAGGCCTTTGACCACCCAGGCACCGATACAGCCGGCGGCCCCCGTGACCAAGACAGATTTTCCGGAAAGCTTGGAACTCATTAATTGATATCTTTCGCGAGCCGGTCCCGATAGGCGAGCAAGGGCGCCAGCGCCTTGTCCATATCCTCAACCAATTGCTTTGGGCCGTCCTGCAGGCTGACATCCTCCACAAGCTGCTCCAGCCTTGCGGCGGCGCGCCAGGCTTCGTGACGGGTGAGCTCGGCCGGCAATCCTGGATCATCCCATCCGGCCATGTTCACAGAGTTGGTCCCGTCCTCTTCGCCTGCCGGCACAACGACAAAAGACGGCACCATGGTAATGCGTTCGGCTCTGTGCTCGAGGCGGCGACCACGATGGAAAATCATATTGCCTTGCTGCAAAAACCCATATCCCGCACCCGGAAAGTCAACGGACACAACCCGGTCTTGCGGCAACTCCACATCTGCACCTTCTTCGCCGGAAATTCCGAGAATTTCCTGACCTTCCATTTTGGTGCCGAGGAAATACTGGACTTCGCCGCCTTCGAAGGTCTTAGGGTCCGACATCATCATGACAATATCAAAAGCCACAGAGTCCGTATGCCAGGTATCCACGGCCTTGGTGATATCCTCAGGCGCATAATTGACGCCGCAAGCGACAGCCGGGACTGAATGACGGGCCAGCTGAACCCCTGCAATATCCGATAAATGCCTGGCCAGTTCCGGACTATCACAGAAATCCTTGATAAATTTGGACCGGTAACCCGCCCCTCGAACATAGGAACCCAGCCGGTTTGCCCCGGTGCCGACACTGACATTCCGGTTGTCATACATTTTCAGGCAAATATCGCGCATGACGGCGAGGCCCTCATCGGACAGAATTCTGAACGCAGAGGAGACCCCAAACCCGGATGGACAGGCCTCCGTTTCCGCCGCGCTATAGCCTAACTCCGTCAGCGAAGTGGTCGCCTCGGGCGCTTCGAGCTGAAGATGACGCGCCGGATCGAAATCCGGTTCACCGTCCAGCTTGATATATTCCGGCGGGCGCTGGTCTGGAAATTTCAGTGTGACGTCCATGCACCTTCCCTCCATGCAGCTGTCCTCTTGAAAGGACCTTGCCGCCAGCTTCCTTTATAAGTCAAGGCAGGGGCAATTCACCATTAGCGATTTTAAATTTATACATTCGGGAAGTGCGTAATGCGCCCGTGTATTGTTTCATGTCTTTCTTTACCTTTCTGCCTCCAAATGGGAGGGATTGATTGTCACCTATGCCGCCGCTTAAAAACAGGGCGCAAGGGTGCCAGGAGCTCCTGACGATAGTTGTTGCCCCCGGGTAAACGGGGGCACTTGTTGCGAGAGACGGCCCTCATCCAAAGCCGGACGAAGGCGCCTCTCACTATGTGTGACGCGGCGTTCCATCTTAATCCCCCGCTACCTTTCAGCATCGGCGGTCCGGAACTTCATGCCACGTCTCGAGTTTCGCGAAACGATTGACCTGTATATAGGAATATATTCTAACTTACAAGAGAAAAATGTAAACCGAATGATTTTATAGCACTTCGAAAAGGCCAGCAGCGCCCATGCCGCCGCCTACGCACATGGTCGAAACCACATATTTCGCGCCGCGGCGTTTGCCTTCGATGAGAGCGTGGCCAACCATACGGGCCCCGCTCATTCCGAAGGGATGGCCGATGGAAATGGCGCCGCCATTCACGTTGAGATTCTCATTGGGAATGCCGAGTCGGTCCCGGCAATAAATCACCTGCACGGCAAAAGCTTCGTTCAGCTCCCAAAGGCCGATATCGTCCATTTTAAGACCGTGGCGCTCTAATAGCTTGGGCACGGCAAAAACCGGGCCGATGCCCATCTCGTCCGGATCGCACCCCGCGAACTGAATACCCATAAAACGGCCTAGCGGCTCAAGGCCTTTTTGCTCGGCAGTTTTGCTGCGCATAACCACAGCTGCCGACGCCCCGTCGGAAAGCTGCGAAGCATTACCCGCCGTGATATGATTGCCCTCTTTGACAAATTGGCCGTCTTTCCAAACCGGCTTTAGGCCTGACAGGCTTTCGGCCGTTGTGCCGGGCCTGTTGCCTTCGTCTTTTTCAAGGGTCACATCATGTTTGGAAATCTCGCCGGTCTCTTTGTTTTTCATGAGCATGGTCGAGGCCAGCGG
>CAYQNQ010000111.1:0-7929 GCA_964418815.1 uncultured Hellea sp. | reverse complement strand
TTAATACCCCTTGCCATCATCGCCCGCTTCGAAAGTGGCGGCTGTCTGGGCGCCTATCTGGCCGAGCAGGGTAAAGAGCTGCTCCGGGTTTTCGTGACGCATTTTCGCCACCTGCAACTCCATATCTTCAGCAAATATAAGCTCCCGCTCCCCGGCCTCCATCGCCTCATATATAGCGGCGGCGCAGTCCATGGGATCGTGTCCGTTCGCGATATTCTCATCGCGCTTGCCGTGATTCCCTCCATCTCCGGACAGAGCGTTGACATCAATATTTGTAGAGACAGATCCCGGCAGAACATTGAGCACTTTAATATTATGGGTCAGCTCCGTCTCTGCCCGCAGCGCGTCCATATAACCGATGAGACCGTGTTTTGCGGCGCAATAGGCTGTTCTGAGAGGCGCGCCGATACGGCCCGCCACGGAGCTGATAGCAATGATTTGCGCACCGCCCGCCTCGGCCATACGCGGTAGATTAAGCTGGGTCAGCCATATGGGCGCGATCAGATCCACATTGATCATTTTGGTATATATTTCAGGCTTGGTGTGGAGGGCCAGGCTGCGCTGGCTAATACCCGCATTATTGACCAGAATATCTACCCGGCCTTTCCAGTTCCACGCGGTCTCCACGTGGCCAGCCAGCTCGCCGTAATCCGTGGTATCAAAGGGCACGATCAGACTTTCAGTGGTAAGCGCGGCCTGAGTCTTTTCAAGCGCAGCGACACGGCGGCCCGATAAAATGATATCCGCGCCTTTTTCGCTAAAAGTTTTGGTAATGGCGGCGCCGATACCTGACGAAGCTCCGGTCACCCAAACGGTTTTGTTTTTCATGATAATCTCCCTAAAAGGAGCTTAGTCAGATAAACGGGCCTTATCCATTAAAAAACCCGGCTTTTAGAGCCGGGCGTATAATTCATCTATGAGGCGGAGCTATCCTTCTTCAGGCAAGACGATGCTCGGTCCCAGATTATTAATAATCTCGCGGGCGTTAAACAGGTGGTCAGACCCTGGCGACGCGCTTCGGCCAAAAGCGACCTGAGCCGTGGCTCTGTATTTAGTCGTTTCGCGAACCCGCTGGCGATTGTCGAAGAACGGATCATTTCCAAACCGTCTGGATCCAAATCGGCTTCTGTTGCCGAAGCGATCAAAACGGCCGAACCGGTTAAACCTACTAAAACGGCTGAAAGGGCTCCAGCCCCGTCTGGCATCGAAAAAAGAATATCTAAAGAACGGGTCTCTGTTAAAACCGCTCCCGAAGCCACGGTTAAATGTCCCGGTATTGCTGTAGCTGACACGAGTGTCTTTCTCCGTGTCCTGGTCGATTAGGCTAAATGTTTCATGGCCCCGCTCCAATGCCATTTCAGCAGCGCGGTAGAGCAGATAATTCTCGACCGTCTCGCGATTGGTCAGCGAATTGCCGCCAAAAGAGATGCGGGCCGTGCTGTTGTCCAGCAGGGTTTGGGAATAACCGTCAAAGCCGCCGGGCGTGGATGCAGGTTGATAGGGGGTGGTTGAGGCGCAGGCTGCGAGCACAGCAGCGGACGCAGCTAGAACCAAATGACGCAAAGCTTTCATTGCAGTCCTCCTTGGTTAGGATACAGTTTCTTCTAACGTTCCGTCCCTGAACGCATGCTGAAAATATAGGGCGTGATTCCTATTTTTCAATAAAACAATCCGTGATGGGACCTCACGCGTTTATCTGGCCTTCAGAAACCGCGCGGCCCAGAATAGAATAAACAGAGCTGTCAACACGCCTATTATAGCCGCGTAGCGCCATGATCCGCCGATTTTAAAGACGAAATAACCCAGCCCGATCCAGGGCAGCATAAGGAGCACAACCACAATGGCCCTCAGGCGCGGCAGGGGCGCGTGAATGGCTTTTCGGGCATAAAAGGCAATCAGCCCCATGGGGCCATAGGCGAGCGCGCCAATGCCAAAGCTCATGACAAAGGCGGAGAGCAGATGGGTTATATTTTGATCGTTTTCGGCGAAACCCGCAAAGGCGATAGCGCTCATGATCACGGCGGACAGTCCTACCAGAAGCGCCAGAAAATACACGCAGCTGGAATAAAAATCACTTTCTTTGAGCGGGGCTGCATTTTCCAGATGTTCAGGAATAGCGACCGGACGAATGGTATCCTCGTCACTCACTGCGCTGATCCGGCTCAAAGGATTTGGTCACTTTCAGGCGACGGATCTGATTGCGCTGGCGCTCCAGAACTTCAAACCGGTAACCATAATAAGAGAAGGTCTGTTTTTCATCGGGAATGGTCTGGCTTTCATGAATAACCAGCCCGGCAATGGTGACCGCCTCGTCATCCGGCAGCTTCCAGTCCATGGCCCGGTTCAGATCGCGAATAGGGATATCGCCCGCAATCGTAATGGAGCCGTCCGGATGGCGCTCCATGCCTGGAAATTCGTCATCATATTCATCCTGAATATCGCCCACGATTTCTTCCAGAATGTCTTCGAGCGTTATCACGCCCATGAGCGCGCCATATTCATCCACCGCCAGCGCGAAGTGCTCGCGCTTTTGCTGAAACTCCCTGAGCTGTTTCACGACCGATGTCGTCTCGGGCACGAACCACGGTGCCCGGCAGATGCGCGGAATATTCAGCCCGGTCACGTCTCCGCCGGTCTTGGACAATGCCTTAAGCATGTCTTTGGCGTGCAGAACGCCGATGACATTATCCGGATTGTCTTTCCACACAGGCAGGCGGGAATGGCCGGATTCCAGAACTTCTTTGAGGATTTGCTCGGACGACAAAGACCCGTCGACTGTGACAAGGTTTTTACGGTGAACCATAACCTCTTCAATGGTCAGCTCGTCCAGCTCCAAAACACCGATGATGCGGTCCCGCGAGCTCTTCGCCACGCCGCCTTCCTGGTGGTGGAGGTCGACAGCGCCGCGAATTTCGTCGGCCGCCGTCCACGGCGAGGCTTCGCTATCCACTCCAAACAGGCGCAGGACCGCATTTACGATCACCTGAACAAAGGCTACGATAGGGGCAAACAGGGCAACAATAATATTCACCGGCCGGGACACCATGAGCGAGGCCTTGTCCGGCTGGGTAATGGCATAGGTTTTCGGCAGAACTTCGGCGAAGATCAAAATCAGCATGGTCATGACCATTGTCGCCCAGAATGAAGCGAGTCCCCCGTCGCCAAACAAGCGGGTCATGACGCCCGCCATTAAAACCGAGGCGCCGATATTGACCAGATTATTCCCAAGCAGCAAAGCTCCGATCAGGCGCTCGCGCCTTGCCAGAAGCCGGGCGACAATACTAGCGGCTTTGTCTCCATCCCGCTCGGCAGCGTGAATTCGGGCGCGCGAAGCCGCTGTCAAAGCGGTTTCAGAGCCTGAGAAAAAAGCGGAAATAAACAATAGACCGAATACCGCCAATATGGGCAGAAAAACGGCCGGGTCTTTTAGAGCTTCCATCATGGTGTTTTATATCAGACTTTGCAGATAGTTGTGAACGGATTGGGTTGATGCGCCCTTCTGAACGAACGCTTCACCTATGGCTTTGGCTAGAATTAAGGTCAGCTGTCCGCGCTCATTTTTCTTGTCTTGCGCCATATGCGCCATAAGTGCATCGGGACTGGAAAGCCAGTCAGAGACATCGGCAATCCCGATCATCCCGGTTTTTATGAGATGGTCTTTGACGCGCGCGGCGTCCTGACGCGAACAAATATCCTCACGAGCCGAATATTCAAAAGCCATTTGCATACCCGCGCTGACGGCTTCGCCGTGGAGCAGGTTACGGCTATATCCGGCTTCCGCCTCAAGAGCATGCCCGAAAGTGTGGCCGAGGTTCAGCAAGGCCCGGCTCCCGCGCTCCCGCTCATCATCGGCCACAATCGCCGCTTTCATCATACAGCTCACGGCGATAGCCTCGGAAAGGGCTTCCGCCTCAAGGCTCAGCACTTTCAATGCACTGTCTTCCAGCCAGTCGAAAAAGTCCCGATTCCCAAGAAGGCCGTATTTCAAAACTTCGGCATAACCGGCTTTAACCTGCCGTTCAGGGAGCGTCTTCAGCATATCCGTATCAGCCAAAACCAGAACGGGCTGATAAAAAGCGCCGACCAGGTTTTTACCCTGAGGCACATTAATGGCGGTTTTTCCGCCGACGGAACTATCGACCTGCGCCAGCAGCGTTGTCGGCACCTGCACAAAGCGGCAGCCGCGCTTATAGATACTGGCCGCAAATCCTGTAAGATCGCCAATAACCCCGCCGCCAAAAGCGATGAGCGTGTCGTTTCGGCCCAGCCCCTGCTCAAAAATATCACTCAGGAGCTTTTGCAGGACATCAAAACTTTTTTGGCCTTCGCCGGGCGGCAGAACGGTCACGCTGACATCGCGCTCCAATGTCATCAAATAATGTTTGTAGTGGCCATAGACATTTTCATCGGTCACCACATGAACCTTGCCGTCTCCGGCTATACCGTCGAGCCGATGGCCAAAGTCCTGTAATAGCCCCGGCCCGATATGGATATCATAGCTTCTGGGCCCCAGATCGACCCTGACTGTTTTTATGTCGCTCATTTGGACACTGTGTCCTTACGCGATGTCTTGGACGCCGACGCTTTGTTTTGCCGGAAATATTTATCCAGCGACCTGATAACCTTATTGACCGTGCGGATATGCGGCCCTTTTGAAATGGGCACTGTGATGTGAGCCTTGGCATAGATCGGATAGCGCGCATCCATCAACTCGCGCATGCGGGCCCGCGGATCCGCCACTTTCAAAAGCGGCCGCGTATCTTTGCGGCTAACCCGTTCCATAATCGTTTCAAAATCCCCCTTGAGCCAGACTGTAACCGCATTATCCAATAATACTTGCCGGGTATCGTCCGGAATAAAGGCGCCGCCGCCGGTTGCCAGTATTAAGGGCGTTCCGTCCAGAATACGGGTGATCACGCGTTTTTCTCCGGCCCTGAAATCCGCTTCACCATGATCCCGGAAATAACCGGCCACGGTCCGGCCGGACGCCTGTTCTATTTCATCGTCTGAATCGTAAAACGGCAGATCCATACGCTTGGCCAGCCGTCTCCCAACGGTCGTTTTTCCAACGCCCATCAGCCCAACCAGAGCGATAGGTTGTGCGCGTATCGCGCGTTTGACCGGCCGCATGTGCCTAATTCCTGTCTCAGGCGCGCAAGAATAACTGCGCGCAACGTGAAAATTTTCCTTACTATGTCGCTAAAAGCAGTTATGCTCAAGCAAAAATAAATGAGGACCCGTCATGAAAAAACTGGGCGCATTGCTGATCATTATTCTCCTGCTTTTCGTTGGTGTATTTTTATGGCTGTTGAGCAAAACCGGGCCGGAACATGCCAATACGGAAGTCATTACGCAGGACATTGAAGATAATTTCGAGCGATAAGATGAAATCTGGATCCCTCATTTCTGCTTTGGCTCTGATAGCGGTGGCGGTTTTACCCGTCTCTCACAGCGCCGCACAAGGTCTGGAGATCGGAGAGCTGACCCAGGCTCAGGCTTTTGAGCCGGGCGCGGCTGATATTGGCGGTGGCGCACTGTCGTCCAATCTCTGGACAGGGACCTCTGCCGATACAGCGGAAGTTCTGATTGATGCTCTACCTGAAAATTACAGCAATCCAGTGGCGCGAAGTCTTGCCCGGCGGGTACTGCTCTCGGCCGGCGCACCGCCTCTCAATGACGCCGATAACAGCTATCCCGTCACCCGAATGAACGGGATTATCCGTCTGTCCGAAATGGCGGCTGCTCAGGATATTGCGGCCAGATCCCCGGGGCTCGCCTCCTCGGAGGTACTCAAAGCGGATTTGGCCCTGCTATCTGGCGACATGTCCGCGGCCTGCCAGAAATCGGATTCGGTTATAGAGGGGCGATCCGAACCTTACTGGATGAAACTACGGGCGCTTTGTCATATAGAGCGAAGCGAATCCGCTGCGGCAGACGTGACTCTCGACCTATTGCGCAATGCCGGAGAGCAAGACCCTTATTTCGAGCGCCTGCTCCGGCATATGACCGGCGTCCCGGGAACACCCGATCTGGCCGGAATCCCGGCAACGCCGCTGCATATCGCCATGATGGGACAAGCCGGGCTGGAATGGCCGTCCGGGAAAAAGCCTGCCGTTGCGGCGGCGCAAACCGTGTTTAATGCCTCCGTCGATGACGCGACCAGACTGGCGGCGCTTCTGGCCGCTGGCCCGGCACTATCAGACGCGCAAATCGTCGAAATCATTGACAGTTTTGCACCTCAAAACACCAGCGCCGATACAGGTCTTGTCGGAAGTTTCGCCGGGCTGCCCGCCGAGCCTAATCTGGATACAGCCACGGCCGATAAGAGCGCAAAAGGCTTTTACCAGCTTCACAATCTGGCTCAACTAGGCGATTCAAACACGAGACTGGGCGCGCTCATCGCTCTGCTGCGCCGCGCCGATCAAGGCGGCGGCTTTGACAGGTTTGTCCGCCTTATGACGCCGCAGCTCCAAATAATTGATTATACGGATGCGCGCGGTGATGATCTGCCGCTGCTGACCCGGGCCGCCATTGTCCGCAGCGATCTGGGCGCGCTCCAGCAAATCTACGGCGCCCTTGAAGGTAATCCGCCCGCGCAGGAACGTATTGCTCTGGCAGCCGACGCATTGGGGAACGGCTTTTTCGGCGGAAATCTGGGCACGGACATTGACATGCGGCTCACCAAGCCCGGCAAAAAAAACCGGGCTCTGCGCGATGCCATGCTGGCCCACGCCCTTGGCGCAAACCTGTCAGAACCGGCCCTAAGCGCTATTTCAGAAAAAGCTTTTTTCGGCCAGACCAGCGGCAATCTGTTTGCGTTTGAATTAGCCAGCCGCAAACAGACGATCGCCGAAACCGCCTTGCGGGCGGCGCAGGTGTTAGAAGCGCGTCCTGATGGCAATCTCTCTGACTTCGTTTTATATAAAGTCGTGAGCGGTCTTTACCAGGCCGGCCTGACTGATGAGGCCTCGCGGCTGGCCGCTCTGGATTTCATTCAGGATTTTCCGGGATAGATTTGAACAAAGCTCAAAAAAACCTGCGGACCATAGATGCCTTTCTGGAAATGATGCAGGCCGAGCGCGGCGCCTCCCAAAATACTATTTCCGCCTATCGCCGGGATCTGGAGGGCTGGAATGACGCTCTGAAAACTGATCTGTTGAGTGCCAAAACACCGGATTTGGAAAAAGTCTTGAGCCTTTGGGCAAAAGCGGGGCTCGCCCCTTCGACGGCGGCGCGCAAGCTTTCAGCCGCTAAGCAGTTTTACAAATTTCTGCAATTGGACGACCTGCGCAAAGACAATCCGGCCCATAATTTGACCGGCCCCAAACAGGGACGGCCCCTGCCGAAAATCCTTTCCGAAGAGGATGTGGATCGATTGTTTGAAACCGCCAGTGCCGATGACAGTGTTAAGGGCGTAAGGCGCCTCTGCCTTTTGGAAATTCTCTATGCCGGAGGCCTGAGGGTCAGTGAACTGGTCTCGTTAAAGGCGCGCGCCGTTCAGAGGCGGGATGGCTGCCTGATGATCAAGGGTAAGGGCGGAAAAGAGCGCCTAGTGCCGCTGACCCCGCCGGCGCAGGAGGCTATAAAAACCTGGCTCAAGGTCAGAGAACAGACCCTTCCGGCCAGCCTGAAGGCGAAAGAGACCGCCGAGAGCTTTCTGTTTCCGTCCGCCTCCAAATCCGGACATATGACCCGCGAGCGTTTCGCGCAGCTGTTAAAAGAGCTGGCGGCTTTGGCCGGGCTGGAGCCGTCCAAAATTTCGCCTCACGTGCTGCGCCACGCCTTCGCCACGCATCTTTTGGCCAATGGGGCGGATCTGCGCAGCGTACAGACACTGCTCGGCCACGCCCAGATCAGCACAACACAGATTTATACCCATGTGCTGGATGAACGTCTGAAGGCCCTGGTGTTTGATATGCATCCTCTGGC
>CAYQNQ010000110.1:0-7950 GCA_964418815.1 uncultured Hellea sp. | reverse complement strand
TAAATTGGTCTTGCAGAATATGCACGCCAATAACATGGTAACGATTACGCAGCTCTCGGAGGCAGAAACTAATCCTCCAAAAATCATCGCGACCAGCCAAATGGCTCTCGAGCCAGATATGATTGGTCATTTCTTTGATTTTGCTGACAAACGGGCCAAAGAACTGGTCGGAAATGACCATAAAGATCTCATTATTAAGACGACATTGAATCCTGACTTTCAAAAAGAGGCTCACAAAAGCCTGACCGCCGTCCTGGACAAGCAAGGGAAAAGCCGAAGGGTTGCTGATGGGGCCGTTCTATTAATCGATAACCGCACGGGCGCTATTCGAACTATGGTTGGCGGAAAAGACTATGACCCGAATTTTTTCAACCGAGCCATACAGGCTCAGCGCCAACCGGGGTCTTCTTTTAAAGTTTTTGTATATGCGGTTGCGTTGGAGCAGGGATTCACGCCCGGAACACCTCGAAATGATCGCCGGGTTGTCATTGGGAACGACAATTGGTCGCCGGAAAATTACACCAAGCGCTACCGCGGACCTATGACCATTGCGGAGGCTCTCAAGCATTCTATCAACACAGTGGCAGCCCAGGTCGGCGCTGAGGTGGGGCCAAGCAATATTGTAAAACTTGCAAAACGCTTTGGGATTAAAAGTGATCTCAAGAGTACATATTCACTGGCACTGGGGACGTCTGAAGTTAATCTAATGGACCTGACCGGCGCTTACACAGTTTTTGCCAATGGGGGTTTGAAACGGCAACCCTATTTTATTACTGAAATAAAGAATTCGGCCGGCGAAATCCTATACAAACGCAAAGACTCGACGCCGGAAAGAGTCTACGCCAAGACCTATTCTGATCAAATGGTTCAAATGATGCGAGAGGCTATCTTGTCGGGCACTGCTCGGGGGGCCCAATTCGGAAAGCGGGAGCTGGCCGGAAAAACCGGGACATCGCAGGACTATATTGATGGTTGGTTTATTGGGTTTTCATCGGACTATACGGCGGGCGTATGGATGGGGAATGACGACAATTCATCCATGAACAAAGTTACGGGAGGTCTTTTACCAACCGATGTGTGGCGAAGCTTCATGTCCGCTGTACACAAGGGAAAAAGCTTTAAACCTTTAATGGTTCGAAGTGATGATCCCGAAGATTCGAAAAGTCGGCGGCGCATGGATTTCTATGCAAATCTCACGCAAACACTGACAGAGGAAAGAAACCTTGCCGCCGGTATTACCGTCCCAACGATTGGACAACCCTTAGAAAACGAAACAGCTAGTACCGAGGCTGAAGGGAATGCGGGTGGATAGGCCAAATAAAAACGCAGGCCCGAAAGCCTGCGCGAATAATGTTTAAATTGATATTGATTAGTCGTTGTCTTCCAGCAAACCAGAACGGAATAGTATACCAGCTAGTCCGGCACCGATAAGCGGCGCTACTATGAATAACCAAATTTTACTCATTGCCGGCATGTGAAACAAGGCTGGGCCGAAGGACCGAGCCGGGTTCACCGATGTTCCGGTGATTTGGATACCAACTAGGTGAATAACCCAAAGCGCTAAACCGATGGCCAGTCCTGCGACTGCCGGATGTCCGCCTTTCCTGTGAGTGACACCCAAAATCGTAACCAGGAACAAGAATGTTGCGACGACTTCAAAAACGAATGCAGCAGTAACATTGTATCCGCCGCCGTAATCAGCGCCCCAACCATTTGTTCCCATAGCTCCTGCGGCGCTTTCGCCGGAAGCTGTGTTGGTGGCGATTAAGTATAGAATTGCGGCACCGGCAGTGGCGCCGATAAATTGTGCAATCCAATATTTAATCATTTCGCCAGCGTCCATGCGTCCGGCAACGAACGCACCGAAGGATACAGCGGGATTAATATGACAACCCGATATAGCACCAATTCCGTACGCCATGGCGACAATCGCCAGACCAAAAGCGGCGGCTATGCCTGCGGTCCCTATTTCAGCACCTGCAAATATTGCGGCGCCACACCCAAAAAACACCAGCGCTGCTGTGCCGATGACTTCTGCAACTATTTTTTTCATAAGATTTCCTCCCCTTAATTGTTGCTCTGAAACGATATTCGAATCTCAAAATGTTAACAATAGTTAACTGAACGGCAGATAAATCAAAAAAATCAAGTTAAAATAGCAAGAAATAGTCGCAATTCTGACCATTGCGACTCACAGAACAAGCGCGTAAACAGGCCGCAGTTTGGTGCACAAATTACAAGGAGAATACTATGGCACGCGCAAAACTGGCCATGATCGGTGCTGGCATGATCGGCGGAACATTGGCTCATATCGCGGCTCGCGAAGAATTAGGTGACGTCGTTTTATTCGATATTTTCGAAGGTACAGCGAAGGGTAAAGCTCTCGACCTGTGCGAGGCCACGCCGGTTTTTGGCAAAGATAGCCACCTAAAGGGTACAAATGATTATGCGGATATTGCCGGAGCAGATGTCTGCATTATTACCGCCGGTTTTCCGCGCAAGCCGGGAATGGACAGAGGTGATCTCATCGCCAAAAATCTGGGAGTGATCAAACAAGTGGCGGAAGGCATTAAGACACACGCGCCCAAAGCTTTTGTTATATGTATTACCAATCCGCTGGATGCCATGGTTTGGGCTCTGCAGAAATTCTCAGGCCTGAACCCGAAAAAAATTGTCGGAATGGCCGGCGTGCTGGATAGCGCGCGCTTTCGCTGGTTTCTCGCAGAAGAATTTGGCGTTTCTGTCGAAGATGTGCATGCGTCAGTCTTAGGCGGACACGGTGATTCCATGGTTCCGCTGACCCGCTATTCGACGGTGAACGGAGTGCCTTTGCCGGACCTGGTGAAAATGAAGTGGACAACGCAGGAGCGAGTCGATGCCATCGTGCAAAGAACCCGTAAGGGCGGCGGCGAAATTGTTGGACTATTGGGAAATGGTTCGGCTTTCTATGCGCCGGCGGAAAGTGCAATTGAAATGGCAACTTCATATCTAAGAGATAAAAAGCGGATATTGCCGTGCGCCGTGCGGGTTGCAGGCCAGATTGCAGGCGTTCGCGGTCTTTATGTTGGTGTTCCAGCAGTGATTGGCTCAAAAGGCGTAGAGCGGGTGATGAATATCCGCCTCAAAGCGGATGAACGCGAAATGTTCATGAAGTCCGTCGGAGCCGTCGAAAAACTGATTGCGGAATGCCAGGAAATGGACCCGGATTTGAAAGACTAACATCGTCGTAACAATAAAATAAACCCGCGCCTGTTTGGGCGCGGGTTTTTGTTCAATGCGTGAACGCACATGAGATGCGTTAAAATTGTAAACGCTGGGTAAGGTTTTTAGATTGATGCCTTAACCTTTGTTTACGATTAAAGGCGGACCTTCAATCAGTTGTTTTAGCTTCCGCTTCCTTATTCATATGGTCTGCGGATTAACAAAACGTATGAACCATTTAGGAAACTACGCTTAGGCGCTACGGACGTCGTCGACATCGACGCCGTGCTCTCGGACCTTACGATAAAGTGTCGACCGGCCTATGCCAAGACGCCGCGCAATTTCAGACATGTGACCGCCGTAATTATTGATCGCGAATTCGATGAGATCACGCTCAATAGCTTCAAGTGTTCTAAGGTGACCTTCGCGGTCCAGAAAACGAACTTTCTCGTCCGGTGTTTCGGAGCTGGCCGTACTCAGCAAAGCTGAAAAACCGCCGTCCGCTTTATTTGCAAAATTGGGGAGTTCCCCGGATATTTGCGGAAAATCTTGTGGCTGCAACATATTTCCATCAGACAAAATCATAGCTCTGAAGATCGCGTTTTCTAATTGGCGAACATTTCCCGGCCAGTCATATGTTCTAAGCATATCCAAAGTTTCGTGAGCGGCGCCGCTGATGCTCATACGTTCCTGTGCATTAAACCGTTTGATAAAGTGGTTTAGTAAGGCCGAAATGTCTTCTCTACGTTCGCGAAGGGCAGGGACCTGAATTGGGAAGACATTTAGCCGGTAGTATAAGTCTTCGCGAAATGCGCCTTGTTTTACGCGTTCGGCCAGATCCCGGTTTGTGGCGGAAATAATTCGAACGTCCACGGAAACCGGGCGCTTTGAGCCAATAGGATCTACTTCGCCTTCTTGTAGGACCCGCAGCAATTTAACTTGCATGTCCAGAGGGAGTTCACCCACTTCATCTAAAAATAATGTGCCGCTATCAGCTTCCTGAAATTTACCAAGATGCTTCGCATTGGCGCCGGTAAACGAGCCTTTTTCGTGACCAAACAGTATGCTTTCCACCAGATTTTCGGGAATAGCACCGCAGTTAACGGTTACGAATGGGCGGTCCGAGCGTTCGGATGCGCCTTGAATGGCTCTGGCGATGACTTCCTTACCTACACCAGATTCGCCCGTGATCAGGATTGGAATATTGGCTTTGGCCCCGCGCTCTCCCATAGCGACAACTGTTCGCATAGAAGAGGCACTTCCGACGAGGTCATCAAATGTGAGGCTGCCTTCGGTTTTTTTCTTTAGTCTCGTTACTTCGCCAACAAGTGTATTGAGCTCCAGCGCGTTACGGATGGATACAACGATGCGTTCGGGACTAGCCGGTTTGACGATAAAGTCGCGGGCGCCCATTTGCATAGCGTTGACAACCGTGTCGATACTGCCTTTGCCGGTTAAAACAATAACGGGAAGCTCACTGCGTTTTTCGGAAACTGTTTTCAAGGTTTCCATGCCGTCCATACCTGGCATGACCAGATCCAGCAAAACGACGTGGATATTTTGTCCATCGGCGCCAAAAATCATCGACAATGCAGTATCGCCGCTGTCAGCCTGTAAAGTTGAGAAACCGCTCTTTTCGACAACCGCCTGTATCAATCGGCGCTGTGTCGGATCATCGTCTACGATGAGTACCGTTTTACCCATAATTCATTCACCATGTTTTGGAGCAATCATGCCCGTGCCGGAGTTTTTCCGGTCTATAGCGTCGCAATATGGGACAAATCGGTAAATATGCTCTTAAAGCGCCCAATAAATTTGCGACTGTGACAGGTCGACGCTTGAGGGGGCAAAATTAGCATGTTAGACGAGCATTGATTGATTTGCTTAATAGGGAAATAAAATGGCTGGAGCCGATTCAAATTATAATCGCGGTGATATGGAAATTACCGAACAAAAAGGAACTTTCGGCGGTTTTATGGGCCTCACGGTCTATGGGGGCGCCCTGATCGCCTTAATGCTCTTATTTCCAATTTTGACCGTTGGCGGCGTTCACCTGGGTTGGTTGCCAGCCCTTATAATCACTTTTGTTGTCGGAGTTATCATCGGTGTAGCCCTAAAACTTAAAGGGACATGGTTTGCCACGATCACAATACTCGCAATTTTAACCGCAATTGTCTGCGCTTTGACTAGCCTGATCGCGGGAATGTTATAGAATTCATAAATAAAAAAACTCCTCCCCAAAATAAGGATAGCAGGTGAAGATAGCAGTATTGAAAGATGCAGGCGGGAATGAAGCTCGCGTTGCTGCGACGCCGGAAACAGTCAAAGGCTATATTAAAGCCGGTCACGCTGTCTCCATAGCCAAAGGAGCGGGAACTGCTGCCAATTTTTTTGACAGTGATTATAAGGATGCTGGCGCAACAATAGCCAAAGATAATGCAGCCGCCGCAAAAGGTGCCGATCTGATCATGTCGATTACCGGCGGAGATAAAAAACTTCTATCCGGACTTAAAAAAGGCGCCGGTATCACAGGGCTGTTAAGCCCCACCGACAATCCTGATTTTGCCAAGGCCTGCGCCAAAGCTGGTATCACGGCCTACGCCCTCGAATATATTCCACGGATTTCGCGAGCTCAAAGCATGGATGTGTTATCGTCGCAATCAAATCTCGCAGGATATCGGGCTGTAGTCGAAGCGGGCACAATTTATGGCCGCGCCTTCCCGATGATGATGACGGCGGCAGGGACTGTCGCCCCTGCAAAAGTCTTTATTATGGGCGCCGGTGTTGCGGGTCTTCAGGCGATTGCGACAGCGCGCCGCCTTGGCGCTGTAACAACAGCAACCGATGTTCGGCCGGCAGCCAAAGAGCAAGTGGCGTCCCTTGGCGCTAAGTTTGTCGCCGTGGAAAACGAAGAATTTAAAGAAGCCGAGACTGCTGGCGGCTATGCCAAGCAGATGTCCGACGAATATCAGAAATTACAGGCCGAACTCACGGCAAGCCATATTACGAAACAGGATATCGTCATTACAACGGCGCTAATACCCGGCCGCGCCGCGCCGCGCCTGATTGATAAAAAAATGATCGATACTATGCGGGCGGGCTCTGTGATTGTCGATATGGCTGTTGAGCGGGGCGGAAATGTCGAGGGATCAAAGGCGGGCGAAATTGTCACGACGAAAAACGGTGTAAAAATCGTCGGGCAACTCAATTGGCCGTCCCGAATGGCTTCAGATGCCTCCAATATGTTTGCGCGAAATTTGAAGAGTTTCCTGCCGCTTGTGACGGCTGAAGACGGCGGCTACGCGCCTAACTGGGACGACGAAATTATTCAGGGTTGCGCGTTGACCCGTGACGGCCAAGTTGTCCACGAACGTCTGAAATAGGGGATTATTTAGTGTCTATGTTGATTTTGGCAGCCGCAACAGGCGTGAGCCCCATCGTATTCCAACTCGCAATTTTCGTTCTGGCGATTTTTGTCGGATATTATGTCGTCTGGTCTGTGACGCCGGCCCTTCATACGCCGCTTATGGCGGTGACAAACGCTATTTCATCTGTGATTATTGTTGGCGCATTAATCGCTGTTTCTGCGGGTAGCTCGGCAAATGGTGTCGCAATGTCTACCTGGACAGGCGCACTTGCTGTTGCTTTGTGTGCGGTCAATATATTTGGCGGCTTTCTGGTCACCCAGCGCATGCTCTCAATGTATAAAAAGAAACAAAAATAGGGCGCCGCTATGACTTTATCTGAAAATCTCGCCGCAGGTCTTTACACAGTTTCTGCTGTTTTATTTATTTTAGCGCTTCGAGGGCTATCGTCTCCTGAAACATCGCGCCGCGGGAATCTGTTTGGCATGGTTGGAATGGCAATCGCCATCGTGACAACGCTTCTAACCATCAACCTCCAAGGCATGGCCCTGCCGATTATTGCCGGTGGCCTTGTTATTGGAGGCGTAATGGGCGCAATTATTGCCAGGAAAATTCCCATGACGGATATGCCGCAGCTTGTGGCGGCATTTCACTCGCTTGTGGGGCTTGCGGCCGTACTGGTGGCCGTTGCCGCTTTTTATAGTCCGGTTGCATTTGGAATTTCCAGCGGGGTTGATGACCCTATCAAAGGCTATAGCCTTCTAGAATTGGCTCTTGGAGCAGGTATCGGCGCCATTACCTTTACAGGATCCGTAATCGCTTTTGCTAAACTGAACGGGAATATGAAAGGCGCGCCCATATTATTGCCGGGCCGCCATATTCTCAATATTGCTATGGGTCTCGGCGTGGCAGTGCTGATCGGCATGCTAATGAAATCCGGCGGGTCCAATGAAATGCTGCTGTGGGGCATTGTAGCCCTGACGCTCATCCTCGGGATTACGCTGATCATCCCGATAGGCGGCGCGGATATGCCTGTTGTTGTATCCATGCTGAATTCATATTCAGGATGGGCAGCAGCGGCGCTCGGCTTCACATTGTCCAACCTTGCCCTGATTATCGTTGGAGCGCTTGTTGGGTCTTCAGGCGCTATTCTATCTTATATAATGTGCAAAGGCATGAACCGGAATTTCTTCTCGGTTATACTTGGCGGCTTTGGCGGCGAGACAACCGCATTAGCAGGTGACCGCGAAGAGCGGCCTGTTAAGCGCGGCAGTGCAGAAGACGCCGCCTTTATTATGAAAAACGCGTCTAAAGTAATCATTGTTCCCGGATATGGTCTCGCTGTTGCGCAGGCCCAGCACGCCACGCGCGAAATGGCTGACGC
>CAYQNQ010000109.1:0-8118 GCA_964418815.1 uncultured Hellea sp. | reverse complement strand
ATTAAAAACTCTGCGCGCCCCAGAGATGACGTCTGCGGACCCAGCCTTTATAGCCTTCGCTGCTTTTGACTTTACACCAATGGGCATCGTTGCATTTTCCCAGCTGCAAAAGAACATTGGGCTGCGCCACGGCGCTAATGCGGGCGTCCTCGCGCGGGCGGGTCATAATATCGACTTCCTGTCGGGTTAAGGCCATCAGCACGCCGGATAAGGCAACGCGCCGCACCCAGCTTTCCTCGCCCTGACTATCGCGCACTTTGCGCCAGTTATCCGTTTCGGCCACAACAATGAGTGGCAGGCCTTTGCGCTGAAATTGCCAAAGGATAGGGTGTTCCAGACTCGGACCTTTGCGGCCATTGACCTTGCCGAATTTGAGCGAGACATAGCGAGGGACGGGCAGGCCGGAATGGGTTTCGCTGCCGGCTTTTGTGAAAAATTCGCTGCTGGCCGGTCGGTCTTCGATAATTGTCCGGCGGACCTGGCTTTGATCCTGATTATTTTGAGCCGGGCTATTCTGACCTTGGGCAAAATCAAAAACCAATCCGGAAACAAGTCCGGTAATGGCTGCGATTTTAATGATTTTGTTAAACACCCGGCTCTCTTCTTGGTTCTTTGGAACTGTCTTAGCAAAAACATGGTAAAGCCTTTCTTACTGCGGCTACGATAAACCATCGCGCAGTTTGAAAAGTTTTTGCTTGAATTTCCGGTCCGAAAAGCCTCTTTTGGGGGCCATGAAAAAAATAGAAAACCCGCATGTCATCATAACCCGGAAACTTCCCGAAGAGATTGAAACCCGGCTTACAGATTTATTCACCAGTGATTTGAACATCACGGATACGGCCATGAGCGCCGAGCAGCTCAAAGACGCCGTTGCCAAATGCGATGTTTTGGTGCCGACTGTGACCGACAATATAGACGGGGAAGTCATTGAGGCGGCCGGGCCAAAGCTCAGGCTTATTGCCAATTTCGGCGCCGGCACAGATCACATTGACGTGGCGGCGGCCCATGCCAAGGGGATTATCGTCACGAATACGCCGGGCGTCCTGACCGAGGACACGGCTGATTTTACCATGGCGCTCATTCTGGCCGTTCCCAGGCGTCTGGTTGAGGGCGACCGGCTCTCCCGCGCCGGCGGCTTTAAAGGCTGGACACCGACCGCTTTGCAAGGCCATCGGGTGCGGGGCAAAAAACTTGGTATTGTCGGCATGGGCCGAATTGGGCAGGCGGTTGCAAGACGCGCTTCGGCCTTTGGCCTGTCTGTGCATTATCACAACCGGCGCCCTGTCCCGGCGCCAATTGAGGAGGCGTTATCGGCCACCTATTGGGATGACTTGGACGCTATGCTGGCGGCTGTGGATATAGTGTCCATAAACTGCCCGAAAACGCCGGATACCTATCATCTCATCAACGGGGAGCGGCTGGCGAAAATGTCGCCGAGCAGCTATATTGTCAACACGTCTCGCGGCGATGTTATCGACGAAGCCGCCCTGGCTGAGGCTCTCGCCGAAGGGCGTATCGGCGGCGCGGGTCTGGATGTCTATGAGCATGCCCCCAAAATACATTCCGGCCTGATGGGACTGCAAAACGTAATTCTCGCCCCGCATATGGGCTCATCCACCTATGAATCCCGCCGGGAAATGGGCGAAAAAGTCCTGATTAATATTCGGGCATGGATGGACCACCACAAAGTTCCGGACCGGGTTTTACCGCCCGGGTCAACATTCTCAAAAGCCTCTTAAGAGGGAGTTCACAATGCAAAAATTTCTTACATTCACGCTTATATTGGGCCTGCTGGCCTGCGCGCCAACTGACGTCAAAGAGGCGGAAGCTCAGGACAAATCCGCAGCTACGAAAGAGGCTGAGAAACCGGCCGAAAAACCGGAGACACCTAAAATCGAGATTAAATCCACAGACCTCGGGCAGGGTCTGTATATGCTGGTTGGCCGCGGCGGAAATATCGGGATATCGACTGGCGCGGACGGCGTCTTCGTTATTGATGACCAGTTTGCAAATATTTCCGAGCTGAATATAGCAAAAATTAATTCACTATCCGATGGTCCCATAAAATTTGTCGCCAATACCCATTATCACGGTGACCACACCGGCGGAAATGCGGCTATGACGGCGGTCGGCGCGACAGTCGTGGCCCATGACAATGTCCGGGTCCGTATGAGTGAGCCTCAGGAAAATAAGCTCTGGAATCGCACAACGGACGCCACGGCGCCGGAGAGCTGGCCGACCATAACTTTTTCGCAGAATATGACCTTCCATTTTAATGGCCAGACCATTGATGTTGTTCATGTGCCGAGCGCCCATACGGACGGGGACGCGATTGTCTATTTCCGAGAGGCCGATGTGCTGCATATGGGCGATAATTACTTTAACGGATTATTCCCTTATGTGGATGTTGATGCCGGGGGCAATGTTGGCGGCATGGTTGCGGCTCTGGAAAAAGGGCTTGAACTTAGCGGCCCTTCCACAAAGATCATTCCCGGCCACGGACCGCTGAGCACTCAGGCGGAATTAAAGGCGACGCGGGATATGCTGGCGGACGTGGAGGCCCGCGTTAAAGCCAGAATTGATGCCGGGGATAGTCTGGACGAAATTATCGCCGCCAAAGTTTTGTCCGATTATAGTGATTTGGCCAGTTTCATTAATGAAGAAAATATGATAAAGATCACCTACCGGTCATTGACGGGGCGACTCGACTAACAGAATTGCAACGGATGTGACGGGGCGCGCAGCGGACCGGGCATAGTTCCCCCAATTGGCTAAATCCGGTCGTGTTGCACGATGACCCTCTCTTGCTTATCCCGCGAGAGAGGGTTTATCATTTGGTCTATTGGGTGAAAGCTGTGTTTTTCCTTCGCGCAACAGGGGCAGCGACTCCAAATTTCCTTAAAAATGTCTTAAGAGCATCTCCAAGGAGAATGGATATGCGTGTAACAATTTTGGCTTTAGGAGCTTTGTTGGCCGTTTCGGCCGTGCCGGCACAGGCCGGATCCTGTTCAAGTTCGGCCCATTGCTATAGTCAGGAAAGCGGCGTTCACGTATTTCGGGGTCAGCATGCACCTGTCATATCTCAGGCCGCATTCCAGCGTCAGGCTCGGCTGGAGCAGGAAGCGCGCGCGGCCCGAGAGCTGGCGGCCGTTAACCGGCTTAGGGCCACTGTTGAGCAGCAAACCGCCGAAATCGCGGCTCTAAGAAATCAGGTGAATCAGGCTCAAAGACCGGCGCCAAGGCGTCGCCGCAATGTTTTCTTTGGTAATCCGCGCTTTTTCGGTCCTAATGGATTTGTCGGAAACAGCAATTTTAGCGGAATAGCCGTGCCTTTGCCCCGGGGTCCGAGACGGCGCGGACGTTCAGGTCCACGATCCGGTCGCAAATAGATTTATTCTCGCGCCTCGGCCAGTTCGGCCGCCTTGGCTTCCACCCCGGCGACAATGGCATCAATCATGTCATTATTGTCTGTTTTCCCGGTTTTAGCGCCCGCCGCATACATCATGCCATAGCCGGCAGATCCGCCCGTAAATCCAATATCTGTAAAGGCGGCTTCGCCCGGACCGTTGACCACGCAGCCAATAATCGACAGAGATATGGGCTCGGTCACATGAGCCAGCCGGTCTTCGAGAATTTGCACGGTTTTGATGACGTCAAAGCCTTGCCGGGCGCAGGACGGGCAGGAAATAATGTTTACGCCGCGAGTTCTTAGTCCCAGAGATTTGAGCATATCAAAACCGACTTTGATCTCTTCAACGGGGTCGGCGGACAAAGATACCCGGATTGTATCGCCAATCCCGGCCCATAATAAATTACCCATGCCGATAGAGGATTTGACCGTGCCGATGCGCGCCCCGCCGGCTTCGGTGATGCCAAGGTGCAGCGGTGCATCTGTCGCCTCTGCCAGCTGATGATAGGCGGCGACGGTTAGAAACACGTCCGAGGCTTTGACGCTGATTTTATAGTCCTGAAATTTTTCTTCTTCGAGCATGCGGGCATGCATGAGCGCGCTCTCCACCATGGCTTCAGGGCAAGGCTCTCCATATTTCTCCAGCAAGTCCCGTTCGAGCGAGCCGCCATTGACACCGATCCGAATAGAGCAGCCATTGGCGCGGGCCGCAGCAACCACTTCTTTGACCCGGTCCTGCCCGCCAATATTGCCGGGGTTAATACGCAGACAAGCGGCGCCGCTTTCCGCCGCTTCTATGCCGCGTTTATAGTGAAAATGAATATCCGCGACGATGGGGACGCTGATCTCTTTGGTGATGTCTTTCAGGGCCAGACTGCTTTCCGGGTCCGGGCAGGAAATACGGACGATATCCGCGCCGGCTTCTTCGAGCTCTCGGACCTGCCTGACCGTGGCGTCAATATCGTGCGTGACCGTATTAGTCATGCTCTGCACGGCAATGGGTGCATCGCCGCCCACAGGCACATCGCCGACCATGATTTGGCGGCTTTTACGGCGCTCAATGGTGCGCCACGGTCTTATCTGCTCAATAGAGTCGGCCATAGCTTTTTTCCTTAGGGGGCAGGTGCCACAAATTTGCGTCAGAAAAAAGACGGATTATTGTCACGCATGGATATTATGTTGGCGAAGGCCAGAGGGCGGCTTGGTACTCTATTGTTCGAGCAGGTTCTCCGCGACCTCTTCTTGTTCCAGCGGTAGGCCGTAAATTTCTTTGGCGCGGTCGGTCATGAAGTCCGGATGGACGCTGGGCATGGAGATGTTTTCAATGGAGACGCCTTTTGGGCCGAGCTGGCCGAGAAGGTCCTCGCCGATATAAAGCTCGAGCGCGCCGGCATCGCGTGCCGACAGAGTGACGCCGGCGTCTTGGTGGGCCTCCCAGCTCTCGCCGACCACGAGGATGCGTGAAATAATGGTTTTCTGGTTTTTGTCCTTAATTTCAACCCATGAGGGGGCGACGGCTTTGATCAGCATACGTTCCGGGTCAATGGCCGCCGGTTCCGCCTGCAGGCCGGCCGGGGTCGTCAGAGTTGTGACAGTTGTAAGCGCCGAGGCATGTGTATCGGTTTTTGACGCGTACCAGATACCGACCAGGCCAAAACAGGCCAAGACGGTCGTGGCCGCAAAAAAGCCTTTGGGCAATCGCAGCTGCCGTTTGGGGACAAAGTGCGGGCGGTCCCGCATACCGAGATTTTCCGGCACTTGGCTATCGGTTTTGAAATCTTCGACGGACTGTATTGGGTTGAGGCCGACAAGCCCCGCATAAGCCCGCACATAACCGAGAACATAGCCGATGGGCGGAAGGGCGTCCCGGTCGAGCGCTTCAATAGCTTCTACATAATTAGCTTGAATTTTAAGCTCACGCGCCACGCAGGCCGGGCTCATAATCATGTCTTTTCTGGCCAAGCGAAGCCGTTCCCCGATATGAGGACTTTCGGTTTCCAGTTCCAGATCCAATTGATCCATCAAATACGCATTCATTTTTGAAGAGTGGGGCACCACTCTTTTGCCTGATCACGCCCGGTATTCAAGCGGTATCTGGCTTTACCCAGTATTTCTTATTTCATTATAAAATATTAACGTTTGCTGAAAGGTGTTTTTCCGTCCGTTTTCGCCGTTTCATTCCCAGATTAATTCTCCGATTAATTTCCAGATTAATTCTCAGCCATGAAACCATCTGTCGCATGACTCCTTAATCTTCCGCGCCTATATAAATTATATGTCCCGGATATCCGCTCGGCATATACCTATCTTCGCACTCCTGCTCTCTGGCGGGCTGCTCTGCGGCGCGTGGTTTTTCCAATATGCGCTGGGTTATGCGCCGTGCACCATGTGCTACTGGCAGCGTCATGCCCACAAAGCCGTGCTGGGATTAGCGGTAATTGCGTTGATTTTGGCGGCGCTAAACAAGCGCAATGACCGTATAACAGGCATTGTCTTGGGCCTTGCATTGCTCGGTAGTTTTGCCATGGCCTTCTGGCATATGGGCGTCGAGTATAAATGGTGGGAGGGCCCGGCCACATGCGCGGCATCGGGCGCGGCTCCCGATTTAACAGGAATGACCTACAAGGAAATTATGGAATATATGAATAAAGCCAAGCCGCCATCTTGTTCGGAAGCTGTCTGGCATTTCCTCGGCCTGTCTATGGCCGGCTGGAATGCGGTCATCTCTCTGCTGGGCGCATTTGTGTGTTTCTGGGGCTCCGGGAGGACGGCAAATGTCTAGCTCTGATCGCTCCAAGAGGCCGCCTATGCCTGGGTCCTCGTCAAAAAAAACCAAGACTAAAAATCTCTCGCCGCGACTGAAAGAAATGCTGCGGGTCGACCATGCCGGTGAATACGGGGCGGTAGCCATATATAAGGGCCAGCAAGCCGTCTTTGGTAAAAATCACAAAACCCGCGAAATTGCTGCCAAGCTGGCGGAAATGGAAGCGGAAGAGCAGCGCCATCTGGACGCTTTTGATGACCTTCTTAACGAGAATGAAGTCCGTCCAACGGCCCTGGGACCTATTTGGAATGTGGCCGGCTTTGGACTTGGCGTTGTCACGGCGCTCATGGGCGAAAAAGCGGCCCATGCCTGCACCGAGGCTGTGGAGACTGTGATTGAGAAACACTATGCCGAACAAATTGACGAGCTTGAAGGGCAGGACGAGCATTCCGAGCTGCGAGATCGCTTCATCGAGTTTCGCGAAGATGAACTGCACCACCGGGATATCGCCATAGAAGAAGGGGCCAGAGAAGCCCCGGGCTACGGCGTTTTATCGCGGGTTATCAAAGCGGGCTGTCATGCCGCCATCCGGATCAGCGAGAAGATTTAGGCTTTCGCTTTCATCGCCAAATAAACGGGAATTCCCGCCAGTAATATCAGGCTGCCCCAAATCATCGACTCCGTGCCGGCGCCAAACATGGTGAAGGCGCTATAGCCGGCAGCGAGAGCGGCCAGGACAACGCCGAAGCCTTTCGCGCTATGTTTCATCTCCGCAAGACAGCTTAGAAACAGCGGCAATAAATACATGAACATGCTCATGGTCAGTAGCTTATTAAATAGCTTGAGCAGATTGCCGTCAGAGAAGCTAAGGAGCAACAGGACGGTCGCCAGTACGCCGCATAACAAAAGTGACATGCGAGGCGTCCCGCTCTCTCTACCTTGCGCAAAAACTTTCGGCGCCAGATCGTCAATGGCCATGGCCATGGGCATTTGGCCGGTGACGAGGATAATCCCGTTTAGCGACCCGGCCATGGCGATAAGCGCGCCAATGGCAATGAGCGGCGGCCCCCAGCTGCCAAGAACAATGGCGGCGTCGGAAAAGGGCCGCTCTGAGCTGACCAGAGCTTCGTAAGGCACCAGCCGCATAACCGCGTACATGGCGAAAATATAGATGATGGCCACGCTGATAACCGCAAAGAAAATAGCCCTTGGCACTGTGCGTTTGGGATCCTTGATATTGCCCGCCGGTGTGGCGCCGGCCTCAATGCCGGAAAAGGCCCACATGGCGGCAATGGATGAGGCCGCGAGTGCCTGAATGAAAGAAACATTTGTCGGATTGCGCGGCGGGAGGTTTTCGGCGGAGCCTAATGAAAATCCGGCAAATATGATGACCAAAAGCGGCAAGATTTTTAGAACCATTGTCATGAGCTGAAATCTTCCCGCGCTTTTCAGGCTCACCATATTAATCAGGAGAAGCCCCCAGATAAGCGCCAGGGCGCAGAGGAGCTTATTCTGCGCATCATCTGCCAGATCCGGGAAGAATACGGTCATGTAGCCGACAAAAGCCGTCGCCAGTGTGGGTATGGAAATCCAATAGCCGCACCAATAGGCCCAGCCCGAGAGAAAGCCGGGAAAATCTCCAAAGGCGTCCTGCGCATATATATAAACGCCGCCGCTGCGCTCTGTGCGCCGGGCCAGGCGGGCAAAGACAAATGCGAGGAGCATGGCTCCGGCCATGGTGAATATCCATCCGGTAAAACTGATCATGCCAAGCTTGGCCATATCGGCCGGCAGGAAAAATATGCCGGAGCCAATCATAATCCCGGCGATCAGGGACCAGACCGTCCAGAAACCAAGCGGTTTGTCTGGATTGGAATTTTCGGAAGAAATTGAACTCATGGGATTGGTACTGACAGGTTCAGACAGCCCCCGCAATCGCATAATC
>CAYQNQ010000108.1:0-8157 GCA_964418815.1 uncultured Hellea sp. | reverse complement strand
CCCGGAACATTAACTCCGGGCACACCCACGCCTGGAACACCCGGCGCAGTAACCCCGCCAGCCGCCGCAGCTGCATCAACAACTGGCGCAATTTTATCTGCGGGAATTCCCGTAAAGAGTGCATCCTGTGTGGATTTACAGGCTGACACCGACACGGCGGCACTAATGGCTAAGACAAAGGCTAATTTTCTCATATTTTCCCCCATGAGACCAAATAATAGGCCCGCTTAAATCTATTTGGGTAAAGATATCCAGTGAAAATTACAGTCCCATAACACATGGTCAAACAAAGATTTTTGGCTGTGATTCCCAGTTTGCACTCGGCCGATATAGAGCTTAGAAAGCAGCTATGAACAATCGAGTCCCCAAACATTTTATATTAATGACAGTTCTGAGCTTTGTCGCGGCCTCCTGCGCCAGTCAGGTCCAAAGTGACGCGGAATCCTGCACCAGATGGGCAAATACCAAAACTCAAGGTTTTGAAAGCGACTTTTGCGCAAATGTTTGGGAAATGACGCTCCAATCCGAGTTTGAACTCATCGATATTGGAAAAACGGACGATGAGTGGAAAAATGTCAAAGCGCGATATGATTGCGGGGAAGTTTCCAAAGAATTGGTTGATCTGGCCAATAGTCCCGACATGCCGAGGGGCCTGTTTAAAAGCGATGAAGTCAAGGATTTAAGCGCACAGTACAAGATAGTTTCCGGACCTGCGGCGCTGGACAGTCAATTCGTCTGTAAGGCAACGGACTAGAGAGACCGACTACCCCAAAACATGCCAAAGCTCGGGCACATCCGCCAAAGCTTCTTCGTAATAGGCCTGAAAGCCCGGCATTTTCACCTGATTGAGAAAGCCGGAATAACTCATATAAGAGACCAGAAATCTGAGGTCTTTGGCCCAGGGCGGCATATATTTGGGCGGGGCAATCAGGCCTTCCGCGGCCAGGGTTGCAAGCGCCGGAACATCTTCGAGATCAAGTTTTCCAACAAACAAAAGCCGGATGAGGTCCGCGCGGTGGAGTTTAACGACGGTCCGCATAAAATTATGCACCCGTAAAAGTCCGTTCAAATAGACCATGTCTTTGGTGAACGGGGCGCCGCCGCTCAGAACACCGCCGCGGAATATACGGCGCGTATTATCAAAGGCTTCTTCCGGGTTATCGAGGCGCTCCATATAGTAATCAAACACCTCTTTGAAATCGGCCCCGTCAATGGTCATTTGGATAGCGATGACCCGGTCCGCCAAACGCCGGAAACGGCGCGGGTCCATGGCCCCGCTTATGATCTCGGCAAAGACGGCAAGACCTTCTTGGATTTCTGTCACGCGAGCATGAGCGCGGCCCACAAACGGGAACTTTTTTTGCGCCTTTCCGTTCAGCGTCGTGGCCACATGTATGAGCGCTTCGTGCTGCATAAGCTGGTGGACATCTCGCGGCGTAAACCGGGCATTGGAATTCACGCGAATACGGCGGGACCCGGCCAGCGCCTTGGACGGAATTTCGGCCGTCATTTCAATCCGGGGCGCTTTCTTGCCGAAGTGTTCTTTCAGGTTGGGCTGTAGCCGAGCGGCGAACTCGTCAGCGGTCAGCCAGACTTCATATCCATCAACAACCAGGTTCTCCACATCCAAGCCGTCCAGCGTATCATCCATATGACGCGCCAGATCTATAACCCGGGTTTTCTTATCAATCAAAGTCTCTTTGGGGATACCGTATAGCTCTGCGCTTTGGGTGAAAAACTCCTTGCTGCCGCGAGCTCCAATCATCACGGCGGTGGTTTCTATGGAGTCTGCCATGCGCGTTAGCCATTGCCCAACAACACCTTTGTTTTCAATAAGTTGCCGCGCTTCCTTCACCTGCTCAAAACAGGTTTTAAGGTCGACAGGCGCATATTCAGGAGCCGGCATGACCCGCGATTTAAGAAAGGCCTGCTTGTGACTGTCATCCCAGATCAGCGAGCCTAGAATTTTCATGGACGCCGTGGCTGCATGCAAATGCCGGGCGGCCTTGATCTGTTTATCGCGAATGGATTTAGCCATGGGCAATCATGGCAAGATTTCCTGACCGTCCCAAGCAAATATTTTCCCCGTTTCTTCGGGCGTTACCTTCTCAACAACGTCCAGCAGGCGGGCGGCGCTAAAATCGGGATCAAATAATTTACCTTTGGCGACATTGGTCTGAAAGGGCTTTGACAGTGCCGTGTCAACAGTCCCGGGATGGAGTCCGATGACCGCCGAATATTTGAACCTTCTGGCGTGCTCAATAGCCAGGGTTTTTATCATCATATTCAGCGCCGCTTTGGACGCGCGATAACTATACCATCCACCAAGCCGATTATCCGAAATAGACCCGACACGGGCCGACAAGGCGGCAAAAACGCTTTTGCTATTTCGTCTCATTTTCGGCAGCATTTGCTTGGCAATCAGCGCCGGTAAAAACGTGTTGACATGAAAGACGTGCTGCATGTTTTCCAGAGATAGATCGCGCCGGGATTTTTCGGGCTCGAACCTGTCTCCATGAAGGACCCCCAGGGCGCAAATGATTAGGTCCATATCCGGCAAATCACTCGCCAATTTTTCAATGGTTTCATCTGTATAATCCAGACATCTGACGGGCGCGATACATTGCCCCCCATTCATACCTTTTCTGGAAATAGCGAAAACAGTTTCAACATTGGGTGCGGTGGCCAAACTATCGACGAGAGCTGACCCAATTCCGCCCGAGGCCCCGAATACAGCTACCTTCAAATTATCGCCAAAACCCTCAAGCCGGGGCATTATTCGGCTTCGCTGCCGCTATCCGCTTCGCCGCCGGCCTCATCGGAACTATCCTCACTCTCATCACTTTCCTCAATCCGCTCGACAGAGACAACTTTTTCGCCGTCTTTTGTGCGAATAACCGTGACGCCGCGTGCTGAACGCGAGACGATCGAAATATTGCGGACCGGACAGCGAATGAGCTGCCCTCCGTCTGTGACCATCATAATCTGATCATCGTCTTCAATGCTGAATGAGCGAACCAAACGCGCGTCAGGCGCGCCTTTGCGGCCGAGTTCCTGAGCCGTCACGCCCTGCCCGCCCCGGTTCATACAGCGATAATCATAGGAAGAGCTGCGTTTTCCAAAGCCGTCTTCAGCCAAAGTCAGGACAAACTGCTCTGCAGCCCCGAGCTCCGCAATGCGTTCTTCAGACAGGGAGGTCTCAATTTCGGCCGGATCATCATCATCCTGAGCGTCATCCCCCATAGCCCGGCGCATAGCATTGGCATGTTTGATATAGGCCCGTGACTCGTCCGTTTCCACGTCCATATGACGAAGTATGGCCATGGATATGACCTCATCTCCGTCTTTGAGCTTGATACCGCGCACACCGCTGGATGTGCGGCCGACAAAGCGCCGGATATCCGTTGTCCTAAACCGTATGGCTTTACCCATGGCTGAGGTCAGCAATACGTCATCATCCTCTGAGCAAACGCGGACATCGACAATTCCGTCGCCTTCATCCGGCTTCATTGCAATCTTGCCGCCGCGATTAACACGCTTGAAATCTGCCAGTGAGTTACGCCGGACGCCGCCGCTTCGAGCCGCGAACATAATATCCATCGTGTCCCACGCATCCTCGTCCTCAGGCAGGGCCATAATGGAGTTGATACTTTCTTCCTTATCCAGTGGGAGCAAATTTACGAGGGCTTTGCCGCGCGTATTGGGGCCGCCCAGAGGCAGCTTCCAGACCTTGAGCTTGTAGCACATGCCTGTTGAGGAGAAGAACAGGACCGGTGTGTGGGTCGAAGCTACAAATACCGTCGTAACGTAATCTTCGTCCTTGGTGGACATGCCGGAGCGGCCTTTACCACCGCGGCGCTGCGCCCGGTAAGTATCTAGGGCGGTTCGCTTGACATATCCCTGAGATGTTACCGTCACGACCATATCCTCAACGGCAATGAGATCTTCATCGTCAAAGTCGATGCCGCCTTCAACAAATTCGCTGCGGCGCGGAACCGCAAACTTGTCTCTGACCTCGGCCAGTTCTTCCTTGATGATCGCCGTTACGCGCTCACGGGAGCGAAGGATATCCAGATAATCCGTAATCTGCGCCGCCAGCTTTTTCGCTTCGTCCGTAATTTCGCCAAGACCAAGCTGCGTCAGCTTTAACAGGCGCATGTCGAGTATGGCTTTGGCCTGCTCGTCAGTAAGCTGGATCGTGCCGTCATCATTGAGACGGGAGCGCGGATCCGCGATAAGTTTCAGCAGCGGCTCCATATCTTTTGCAGGCCATTGCCGGGCCATAAGGTTTTCTTTGGCCTCTTTCGGATTAGCGGAACCCCGAATGATTTTTATGACTTCGTCGATATTGGCGACGGCCGTCGCGAGGCCCACAAGAATATGGGCGCGATTTCGCGCCTTTGCCAAGTCAAACTTCGTCCGCTTGGCTATCACTTCCTCGCGGAATGTGAGGAAAGCTTCCAGCATTTGCCGCACATTCATCTGCTGCGGGCGTCCACCGTTGAGCGCGAGCATATTAGCCGAGAAGTTTTGCTGAAGCTGAGAATAGCGGAATAGTTGATTTAGAACCACATCCGCGACGGCGTCGCGCTTAAGCTCTATGACGACCCGCATTCCGTTCCGGTCAGACTCGTCCTGAAGGTGCGCAATGCCCTCGACGCGCTTATCCCGGACAAGCTCCGCGATCTTTTTGATCATATTGGCTTTGTTCACCTGGTACGGAATTTCGGTCACGATAATCGCGTGACGATCCTTGCGGATTTCTTCCATATGGGTGCGCGCCCGCATAATCACCGAGCCCTTGCCCGTGGTTACAGCGGATATCGATCCTGAACGCCCCATAATGAGCCCGCCTGTCGGAAAATCCGGGCCCGGAATATATTGCAGCATTTCTTCGTCGGTTAGATGACCGTTTTCCAGAAGCGCAATAGCCCCGTCGATGACTTCGCCGAGGTTATGAGGCGGAATATTTGTCGCCATCCCGACCGCAATACCGCCGGCCCCATTGACCAGAATATTGGGGAACCGGGCCGGCAGGACAACCGGTTCGCTTTCTGAAGCATCGTAATTATCCTGATAAGCAACCGTATTTTTCTCGATATCAGCCAGAAGCGAAGCTGCAGGCCGGTCCATGCGCACTTCGGTATAGCGCATAGCCGCCGGGCGATCTCCGTCTACAGAGCCAAAATTTCCCTGCCCGTCCAGTAGCGGCAGGCTCATGGAAAAATCCTGCGCCAGACGCACAAGCGCGTCATATACGGCGCTATCCCCATGGGGGTGATATTTACCGATGACATCGCCGACGACACGGGCAGATTTTTTGTAAGGTTTTTCTCGCGTGAATCCGTTTTCGTGCATGGAATAAAGGATGCGGCGATGAACGGGCTTAAGGCCGTCGCGAACGTCGGGAATAGCCCGCGAAACAATCACGCTCATGGCATAGTCGAGATAGGAGCGTTTCATCTCCTCTTCGATAGCTATGGGTGAAACACCCTGTTCTGGAAGGCCGGGACTTCCAGATTCGTCATCTTCCGGGGTGTCGTTTTCGTCGCTCATGTTCGTCTTTCCAGTGCTTGAAAACCAGCTGGACTTATAGTCCGGAATTCAATTTGAAATGCGCCCTGCGATTCGAGCCCAAATTCCTTGATTTTATAGCATTTTAACCCTCAAAACTCAAACGGTCCGGACGTCTTTTTCCTTTGCAAAAGCGCGAATTTTGCCAGATAATCGTTGTTGAGTATTTGGAGTGAACCATGGGTAGACTGCCTCTAATTTTTATGATGTCCGTTGCTTTGATAAGCGGCTGTAATTCCGAGACTATTGACAGTCGCAATTACGACCTGATCGGAAACTCGGGCGAAAAAATCGGGGAAATTACGGTATCTGAAACTAAAACCGGTGTTCAGCTATTGGTTTCCGCAACCGGCATTTCGGCTGGAGAGCATGGCATACATTTTCACCATACGGGCAGCTGCGTGACCCCGGATTTTAAAAGCGCTGGCGGGCACATTAATCCTGATGGTAAAGCTCACGGCCTGAATAATCCCGATGGCCCTGATAATGCGGATATGCCCAACGCCGTCGCCGACTCAGGTGGCAAGGTGAGCTATAAATATCAAAATGACCGAGTGTCGCTCAAGGGCAATGGAAATAGACCGGCCCTTCTGGACGACAATGGTTCAGCGCTGGTTATGCATCAGAACCCTGATGACGGGATTACGCAGCCCATTGGCGGGGCGGGGCCAAGGATTGCTTGCGCCGTTATAGATTAGAATTTCACGCTTAAATTCCGCCTAAAGGAACGCTTGACTTAAACCATAGGTCCGCTAAGCCCCGCTTCAAGATTTCACGGAGCTCAAAATGCACGCTTTTCGCAGTCATACTTGCGGAGAACTTCGCGCCGCAAATGCCGGAGAATCTGTCCGACTTTCGGGCTGGATTCATCGCAAACGCGAGCACGCAAATGCGTTATTCATCGACCTGCGCGACCATTACGGTGTCACGCAAGTTGTCGTGTATCCGGTCGCGGAATTTTACGAGGCCGCGAAGCGCTGTCCGGCTGAAAGCGTTATCACTGTGACCGGCGAGGTTTTAGCCCGCGACAAAGAAGCTATAAACGCCGAAATTCCGACAGGCGAAATCGAAGTTCGTACGGATGAATTTCATGTTGAAAGCATAGCCGAACAAGTGCCGGTTCCGGTTTTTGGGGAGCCTGATTACCCCGAGGATTTGCGCCTGAAATATCGCTATCTGGATTTGCGCCGCGAAACCCTTCACAAAAACATTATGCTGCGCGGGCAAGTTATCAATTCAATCCGCAGACGCATGATCGAGCAGGGTTTTACCGAGTTTCAAACCCCGATTTTGACCGCAAGTTCACCAGAAGGCGCTCGCGATTTTTTGGTCCCTTCACGGCTGAACCCCGGAAAGTTTTACGCGCTTCCGCAAGCGCCGCAGCAATTCAAACAATTGATCATGGTTTCCGGTTTTGACCGTTATTTCCAGATTGCACCTTGTTTTCGCGACGAAGATGCCCGGGCCGACCGTTCTCCAGGAGAGTTCTATCAACTCGATGTCGAAATGAGCTTCGTCACCCAGGAAGACGTATTCACGGCTATTGAGCCTGTTATGGCGGGCGTATTCGAAGAGTTTGCAGATGGCCGAAAGGTTGAATCCCCTTTCCCCCGTATTCCATACAAAGAATCTATGGAGAAATACGGGTCGGACAAGCCGGACTTACGCAATCCTATCCTGCTCAAAGACGTTTCGGAGTTTTTCACCGATGAGGCGCTGACCGGGTTTGGAATTTTTGCCAAAATTACGGGCGGCGGCGGTAAAGTCATTGCAATACCGGCGCCCAAGGCCGCAGCTGAAAAATCCCGCAAATTTTTCGATAATATGGACAAGTGGGCCAAAAAGGAAATGCAGATGCCTGGCCTGGGCTATGCCCGTCTAACCGAAGCCGAAGACGGCTCTACAAAATCGCAAGACCCTGTTCTCAAAAACTTCAATGCGGAACACATGAAAAAGTTTTTGGACGCCACCGGACTTTCGGCTGGTGACGGTGTCTTTTTCGCGGCCGGAAAAAAATCCGAAGCCTATAAACTGGCCGGCGCTGCCCGTAATAGTATCGGAGAGCAGCTGGAACTCCTCGAAGACGGTGTTTTCAAGTTTTGCTGGATTGTCGATTTCCCCATGTATGAATGGGATGAAGAGAACAAAAAGATTGATTTCTCCCATAACCCATTTTCCATGCCACAAGGCGGTATGGAAGCGCTGGAAAATGCCAAAACAGATGAAGAACTTTTAGATATCCTGGCTTACCAATATGACATTGTCTGTAACGGAGTAGAACTATCCTCCGGCGCAATCCGGAACCACAAGCCGGAGATCATGTATAAGGCTTTTGAAAATGTTGGATATGGGCCTGAAGTTGTGGACGACAAGTTTGCCGGAATGATCAACGCCTTCAAATCCGGCGCTCCGCCCCATGGCGGCATCGCGCCCGGCATAGACCGGATTGTCATGTTGCTGGCGGGCGCAAAAAACATTCGCGAAGTGATCCTATTCCCGATGAACGGACAGGCTCAGGACCTGATGATGAATGCGCCGGCAGAAGCCGATCCGAAACAGCTCAAAGAGCTATACCTGAAGCAT
>CAYQNQ010000107.1:0-8270 GCA_964418815.1 uncultured Hellea sp. | reverse complement strand
CAGCCCGGCGAGAACCGCATTAAAATTATCGGCATGCGGCGCCTCATTGCCGAGCGCATGCAGGCTTCCAAACGCCATATTCCGCATTTTACCTATGTGGAGGAAATTGATGTCACCGAGCTGGAGTCCCTTCGCAAACGGCTGAACGCAAAAAAGAGCGAAGACAAACCAAAACTCACCGTACTGCCTTTTATCATTCGCGCGCTCATATCGGGCCTTCGCGAGTGGCCGCAAATGAATGCACGCTACAATGATGATATGGGCTTCCTATCACAATTTGAACCGGTTCACCTCGGCATTGCTGCTCAGACCGATCAAGGCCTGCTGGTGCCGGTGATTAAAAACGCCGAGAGCCTGAATATCTGGGAGACCGCGGCAGAAATCTCCCGTCTTGCCGAAGGGGCTCGAAACGCGGCCCTGACCAAAGAAGAGCTAACCGGGGCGACCACAACCCTCACCTCGCTGGGGCCCCTTGGCGGTATCGTCACTACGCCTGTCATCAATCGTCCAGAAGTATCAATATTTGGACCTAATAAAATTCGGCCTAATCTGGTTCTGGAAAACGGCGAGATAAAAGAGCGCCTGGTGATGAATTTCTCCATCTCCTGTGACCACCGCATCATCGACGGCTATGACGCCGCGGCCATGATGCAATATGTCAAAGGCCTGCTCGAAGACCCCATGTTTATGTTTTTGGATTAGGTGTTTAGCGCTTGAAGCACCCGAAAATTCCGACCCAGCACGCCCGTTTCGCGGCGGCTGATAGAATCAAGATAGGCGACCAACCTGTCCATGTAGTCTGTCTGGATGAACAAAGCGCCTGCGGCAGCGGCGTCGTCAAAATCACCGATGTCCTCACTGCCGCCCATAACATTGGAAAAGAGATGCATACCAAAGCCGCGAATATTCCCTGCGGCCATTTCTGAGAATGCATAACGGCGCAAGCCCATCACTTCTATCCCGTGGCGGCGGACCATTTTCCGGCAATGACGGCGGGACAGATAATGAGGCCGGAGCGCAAATTCAGGCGCGAGCGGAGCTAAGATTTCAAAGTGATTGACCCGGGCGAAAATGGTCACGAGCGGCGCATCATCCCTCGCAAAGCCTTCATCGCGGAGGATTTCAGCGATCATTGGCGCTGAGTGATCGGGCCCGCCTTTAAAATCAATATCGACTGCAAAACGCCCCCGCACATTTTGGAGGGCCTCGCGAAGACTGGGGACGCGCTCTCCCGCAAATTTTTCGTTCTGATAAACGCCCGCATCAAGCGCCTGTATTTCCGCCAGCGTCATATCCTCTACATGGCCATTTCCATCTGTAGTGCGGTCAACATCATGATCGTGAATAACGATAAAATGCCCGTCCCTTGTGCAGCGCACATCAAACTCCATACATCTTGCGCCCATCTCATATGCTGTCTCGTGGGCGATAATCGTGTTTTCTGGCGCATAAATTTTAGTGCCCCGGTGACCAACGGGCACGATTTTTTCTGGCAGAGGTAATTTGGCGCCTATCCCAGAGGAACGAGTTAACCGGCGAAACCAGCTTTCAAAATCAGGTAGAAATTCCGCAAGGTTCGCGATACCGGCCATTATGAATGAATATTCCCGATTTCCTCATCACTGGCCGCCAAAATTGTAAGAATGGCCGGCAGCAGAAACCAAGTCATCGCAAGACATAATGTAAAGCCGATAATGGCCAGAAGCGCTAGAGATTGCAGCCCTCCGATAGAGGCCGTAATCATACCGCCAAACCCGATCAGCGTCGTCACGGTTGTCAAAAGAGCCGCGCGGCCCGTCGTAAGCATAATATAGCCCAGATCGCCGTCCGGACCATGCCCGAGAAACCGATGCACAATATGAATACCGTTATCTACAGATATGCCGACAAGAGACGGTAGGATCACCATATTCATGATCGAGAGCCGCGGCCCAAACAAGCCCATGAAACCAAGCGTTAAAAGAACCCCGCATAAGGGCGGAATAAGAACGACTATACTTGCCAGGGCATTTCTAAAAAACACCCAAACGATAAAGATTGTCGTGAGCGTAACCAGCAAAACAGCTTTAAGAGCATCGGATTGCATCAGCCCCAGCATTTCGACCAGAACAAAACTTTCGGAAGCGCTATAATAGGTTTCGCCCTCAACCGTCACCATACCCGCCGCATCAAAAAAGCGGCCGGCTTCACTGCTGTCAGACATCCTGACGTCTGGATCAATATAATAGAGATAACCGGGATTTCCCGGCCCGCCTATATAGGTTTTTTTCAGAATAGGCGGCAAAGCGGCAATACTCAAAGATTCGATATCCAAATATTTTTTTCCGGTTTCATATTTTTCCGGATCCAGTCCGGAAAGCCGGTCTGCCTGTTCTTTAAGGCGGCGAATAATTTCCAGGCGTTTTTGCTGAACATCCGGCGGCGGAACGAAACTCAACAGGCTGCGGACACGCAAAATAGTCGACGCGTCGCCTTCCGATTCCCGTTTTTCCGTGAAGTGCTTATCGATCGCGATTAATTCATCATAGCTCTTCGTCACCATGACAGCCCAGCTGGGGTTGCCTAACACTTTTCGGGCCGCCAGTTTTGCTGTTTCAAACCGTTCCGGCAGCGTGGCTTCAAGGTTTTTTGTATTGGTCTCGAACTGGATTTTCGGAGCAGAATAAACCGCAATGCACATAAGTCCAATGGCGGTCACTAAAACCAACACCGGGTGGCGAATTGCAAAAAGCGACCGTCCTTTGTTGCGGGCTCTGGGTTCCCGCGTCTTTTTTTCAGGCGACCACCCGAAACGTTCTGCGATAACCACCATAGCTGGAAAAAGCGTATACATAGACAGAAAGGCCAGCAGCATACCGACACCGGCGATGAAACCGAATTCCGAGAACGCTCGAAATTGTGTCAGCATTAACGCGAAAAAGCTAAAGCCCGTTGTAATAGCCGCCATAAAAGATGCCCGCCCAGTGCGGCCAATTATAATTTTTATAGTCGCTTGCAAATCCAGGCCCGCCCGCCGTTCCTCGGTATAACGCGCAAAATTATGAACCCCGAAATCTATTCCAAGACCAAATAATATTAGAGTCAAAAACGCCGTAATCAAATTGAGCTGCCCGATCACCAATGTTGTGACGGCCAGCGTGGCGATAAGACTGATGACGAGCGGGATAATAATTAACGGGACCGCCATGGGCGTACGATATACAATCAGGAGGATTATTCCGATAATGAGAAACGCGCTGCCAAGGCCTATTTTCAAATCCCGGATCAGGGCGTCAAACTGCCCGACCTGTCCGGCGATCCGGCCTGTCACGCCTATGGAGACATCCGGGTTATCCGCCATATAGGCCTGGATGAGCGCTTCGCTTTCATCCACCATGACCTTGGCGTCTGATAAATCTTCAATGCCGGGCTTGGGCGCTGCCACGAGTATCATGGTATTGCCGTCGCCGGATGTAAAATAACGCCGCTCTGAAGGGGGAGTGGCGAACATTTCCTCAAACTGGTCAACCCGCACCGGGTCGATCTCCTCTAAAGAAGAGCCCGTGACGCCCGGGTCACCCAGAGTGAATGTCACCTCTGTTTCAAAGGCGTTTGCCATTTCCTGAGCAAAAAAGACCGCCATTGATTTGTAAGCGTCTTGCTCCAGATCGAGAAGTTCGGTTTCAGACAAAAACAAAAGTTCATGTTTGACCAGTACTTCGACGTCCTCAAAATATTGGGCGGACTCAGTCCAGGACATTTGCTCAAAATTCGGCGATAGCTCTTCAGCGACTTCTATAACCCGTTCGGGACTGTCAGCCTCGATCACAATTTGGATGGAGGCGTAGTTTCCGATCATCTCAAGTGCATTTTCAAGGGTTTCTACGCTTCTGGCCCCTTCAGGCATTAAGGCGTTGATATTGGTCGAAAGTGTCAAACTTCGTAGCGTAAAAAGAGACGCAAAAAGAACTAAAATTCCTGTGAGCAGAACACTCCAAGCCCGCTTAAAAACAAAGTCCGCCCATCCGTTTAGAAAATTTGTCACGAAACCAGCGCCGCGAAACCGAGCGCAATGCCCAGAATTGCAATACCCCACTGCGACATTTGAAGGCCAGCCATAATGAGCACCTTCAATAGACATATTGGCTCGATTATCAATGACTTAGATAATGAAAACCGCGTAAGTTTTCTTCTTGGGAGTAAGCACAAATCCAAGATGGTAATTTGGGGAGGAAGTTTAAACCCTTAAAGGACCTCGGCAAACCGCTCAAACAGATAAAAACTGTCCTGCGGACCGGGCGACGCCTCAGGGTGATGCTGCACAGAAAAGACCGGTTTGCCCTTTAGGCGTATTCCGCAATTAGACCCGTCAAATAAAGAAACATGCGTTTCCTCGCACGACTCGGGCAGGCTGTCACGGTCCACCGCAAACCCATGGTTCATGGAGACGATTTCAACTTTATTTGTTGTGTAATCTTTGACCGGATGATTGGCCCCGTGATGGCCCTGATCCATTTTTAGGGTCTTGGCGCCCAAAGCCAAAGCGAGCATCTGGTGCCCCAGACATATACCAAGAATCGGCATATCGGCCTCAACTAATGCCTGAATAACGGGAATTGCATATTTCCCCGTCGCTGCCGGATCGCCGGGGCCATTAGACAGCACAACCCCGTCCGGCTTGAGCGCCAGAATGTCTTTGGCGGCAGCTTTCCCTGAAACAACCCTGACAGCCATGTCTTGAGCTACCAGATTTCGCAGAATGTTGCGCTTTACACCGTAATCTATGACAACGACCTTTTTCACGCCCGGTTTGTTTTCGTAGCCTTGAGGCCAGATCCAGCTACTCTCGGCCCAGTCAAAGGCCTCGTTTGTAGCCACATTAATAGCCAAATCCGCGCCCACAAGGCCGCTCCAGCTTTTCGCCATTTTCGTGAGTGCGGCGATGTCAAACTGCCCGTCTTTTGCATGGGCGATGACGCCGTTAGGCATACCGTTTTCCCTTATGTGGGAGGTCAATGCCCTCGTATCGACACCTGAGATTCCAATTATATTGCGGGCCTGCATCCACGAACCCAGCGGGTTTTCGCTGCGCCAGTTTGACGGCGGGGTTAACGGTGCTTTGAAGACCGCACCAACGGCGGCCTGCTCCGCCTGCGGCGTACTGGCTTCCTCGTCCTCAAAGTTCGTCCCCGTATTGCCGATATGGGGAAAGGTGAAGCAAATAATCTGCTGGGCGTAGGACGGATCGGTGAGGATTTCCTGATATCCGGTCATGGCCGTGTTAAAACAAACTTCGCCGACAGCCTCGCCTTCAGCCCCACAGCCTTGGCCGTAAAAAACCTGTCCACTTGCCAGAACGAGCACAGCGGTTGCCGGGGGTATGAGGTCTTGCATTTGTAAAAACTCTTGTATAAAGGAGCGCGCTTTGAAGCGGCCCTGTTTTAATCCGGGCTGCAAAAGACGCAAGAATTATCTTGCCTAAAAGGTTAATTTCCACAGGATTAAAAGTGTCTGATTCCCGTTGACGGCTGTATCAGGCTATGGAATCCTGTAAAAAAGGCCCCATATAAGGGCTCGCATAGAGAGACAAAGGACGTTTATGCCCCTGCGCGAAGAAATCTCGACGAGCGTCAAAGACGCCATGAAAAGCAAAGATGCGATTCGTTTGTCGACCCTCAGACTTGTCAATGCCGCCATTAAAGACCGGGATATTGCCGCCCGGGCTGAGGATCGCTGTGAAGGCATAGAAGACAGCGAAATCATGGCCTTATTGGCCAAAATGGTAAAGCAGAGGCAGGAAAGCGCGACCACTTATGAAGATAATGGCCGCCCCGAACTCGCTGAGCGGGAACGCTCCGAAATCGACGTTATTCGCAATTTTATGCCCAAGCCGCTCTCGGATGATGAGCTTAATTCCGTCATTGACGATTATATAAAAGAATCCGGGGCAACCTGCCTGAAATCCATGGGTAAGATTATGGGCCAGATAAAATCAAACTATGCGGGCCGGGTCGATATGGGCAAAGCCGGCGCCATCGTCAAAGAGCACCTCTGTAACTAGTCATAAGGGGTAATTAACCCCAAATTAGCCTTATTTGCGTTTTAACGGGGTTTCATGGCCCATGCGCTCATATTTGACTCCGGCGTTGGCGGATTAACCGTCTCGGCCGAAATCCGGAAACTTTTACCGGACTTGCAGCAAACCTATGCTGCGGACGACGAATTTCGACCTTACGGCTCCAAGACCGACAAACAGCTCAAAGAGCGCCTACCCGGCTTACTCTGGATTTTATGCGAAACCGTGCAACCAGATCTGGCCGTAATTGCCTGCAATACGGCTTCGACAGCGGCGCTTGATGAGATTCGGGCCGCTTTATCTATTCCAGTTATAGGCGTGGTGCCGGCGGTTAAACCGGCCGCCGAGACGACCTCCACTGGTCGGTTTGCAGTTTTGGGGACGCCGGGCACGGTTCGCAGGGATTATGTAGAAAATCTCATCAAGGATTTCGCTTCAGGCAATGACGTTGTCCTCAAGGGATCCACCAGATTGGTGGCTCTGGCCGAAGACAAACTCTCTGGCAAGCCTGTTGATATGGATGCGCTGATCCAAGAGATTGCACCCTTATTTACGCGGGGGGATGTAGATACGGTAGTCCTCGCCTGTACCCATTTCCCGCTTCTGAAAGAAGAGCTCATCGCCGCTTCCCCGCCCGGTATAAAATGGATTGATTCCGGCGCGGCAATTGCCCGGCGAACTCAGACAGTTATCTCGGAAACGTCAGAATTTGAACCGGCTCGTCACGGCCCCGACCTGGCACTTTTGCTGGGTCCAAATGATGACAAAACCCGTCAAAATGCGTTCAAATCTTATGGATTTAAACGCGTGATCGGCCTGACCTAATGTCCGGTTAGGGCTTTATATCCATAGTAAAGCGCGACCAGAAACAAAAACAATCCAACCGTAAATTTACCGAAATGCTCTTTCATAATGGTCTCGGCCTGATCGCCAAATTTCTTGACGACTCCGGCCACGAGAAAGAACCGCAGCGACCTCCCTATGACGCTGGCCGCAATAAAAGCGCCAAAATTAATCTTGAGAGCCCCGCTCATTATGGTGATCACCTTATAGGGAAACGGCGTTAGCGCCGCGCCAAAAACACCGATAGCGCCGTGCTCGCCAATGCGGGCTTTGAAATTCTCCATTTTTTCTGCCTTTCCCATATTTTCCAATATGGGCTGGGCCAGAGCATCGAAAAACCATAAACCTAAGAAATAGCCAAATATTCCGCCAAGAACGGAAGCCACAGAACAGATAAACGCATAGCGCCAGGCTTTAGAATGATCAGCTTGAACCATGGGGATAAGCATGAGATCGGGCGGGATGGGAAAGAAAGAACTTTCGATAAAAGAAATACCGGCCAAAGCAGGCTCGGCCCGCTTGTGACGGGCCAGGCGTTTGACCCATTCATACCAGTCATTGAGAAAAGCGAGCTTGCCTTTCATGGCGTATCCTTGTTTTTCTGGGCCATAGCAGAAAATATATGAAGGCGAAGTTTAATTTTTCAGCTTAAATTTTGTGCGGGCGAATAATTTTACCAAATGTGATCTAAGTCACGGCTTTACTAAAACTTTATTCTATCTTATTTGTTCTATCATAGGAGATATGGGGCGACACCTATTATGAAATCCAAACGACATAAATATATTCTGGCAGGCTCAATCATTGTCGGAACAACCCTAGCCATGCGGGTTTACGCTATGGCCGCAGGCTGGATTTAAACGCTCATCTAATATCTATTGACCTACCGGGCCTTGCCGCTATGGTGCGCGACTTCTTGCCGGGACAAGTCCCTCTTTTGAATGCCGATGTGGCGGAACCGGTAGACGCGCTGGATTCAAAATCCAGTTCCCATTGGGAGTGAGAGTTCGAGTCTCTCCATCGGCACCATTTCCAAGAAAACCGGAAAAACCATGTCTTTAAATTTAAACGAAATTCTTAAAGCAGCCCCTGTCGTCCCGCTAGTGCAATCCAGCGACCCAGATCAGGCCGTGGCGATTTCAGGCGCGCTACTCGACGGCGGATTGAAGGTTTTGGAAGTCGTCCTGCGCACGGACCAGGCTTTGGATTGCCTGCAGGCGGTGGCCCAAGCGTTTCCGGATGTTGCGGTCGGGGCCGGAACAGTTCTCTCATCGGAACAAGCTGAAAAAGCCATAGAATACGGCGCTGGATTTATAGTTTCGCCGGGCCTTGACGCCGGCGTTGTCGACATCGCCAAGGCGCACGGCCTGCC
>CAYQNQ010000106.1:0-8350 GCA_964418815.1 uncultured Hellea sp. | reverse complement strand
CTGGGCGCGGCCTATCTGGCCGGATTACAAGCGGGCCTTTACAGCTCTTTGGAAGATGTCGCTGAAAACTGGCAAAAGGACCGCGGGTTTGAGCCGGAGATGGACACCGAAAACCGCGCGGCGCTCATTGCCGGTTGGGGGAATGCTGTGAAACGCGTCCTCACAACAAATTCCTAAGCGTTGGACTGGCGCCTCAGGCGTGAGGACTGCAATGACTTTTGCGCTACGGCCAGATTTAAGCTAAGCCCCAGAAACCAAAATTAGAAAAATAAAGGGTCTGGTGCGTGGAGGTACAATTTTTAAAGGCAGAAGCGCTGTCAAAACGCGGACAGAAACGAATCCGGCGCAATCTGTTTCAAGCCTTTCTGGAAGCCTGCAAGAAACAAGGCGCTGACAAGAAAATCCTCATTGACGGCGATGGACGAGAGCTGACCTATGGCGAAATCAGGCGCGCCGCCTTTGCCCTTTCTGCACCGCTGGCTGATATAACAGAAAAAGACGAAAATATCGGCATATTATTGCCGACCGGTGCGGGCGCGGTCATAGCCCTTTTGGCGGTCCACGCTTCTGGCCGCACGCCGGCCATGCTGAACTTTACGGCCGGCATTAAAAACCTCAAAGCCGCCGCAAATACTGCGCCTTTGAAAAAAGTCATAACCGCCCATAAATTTGTGGAGCTTGGCGGCCTGTCCTCCCTGATTGAAGACCTGTCAGATACAATGGAGTTCATTTATCTGGAAGATTTGCGAGAGAAAATCGGACTCAAAGCCAAAATTAGAGCTGTTCTCGGACCTGTCCTTCCGAGCCTTTTCGTCCCGAAATCTTCCCCGGACGATACCGGCGTCATCCTCTTTACCTCCGGCACAGAAGGCGCGCCCAAAGGCGTCGTCCTGACACATTCCAATATCCTGGCAAATATCGAGCAAATTGGAGAACATGTCGAAACAGAACCGACCGATATCTTTTTCAATCCTCTGCCCACATTTCATTGTTACGGCCTGACCGCTGGAACTTTATGGCCGATATTTGCAGGCCATCCCGTGGCGCTGCACCCTTCCCCTTTACAAACCAAAACCATCGCCAAGCGAATTTTTAAAACCCGCTCCACTATACTTTTTGCGACAGATACATTTCTGCAACAATATATGCGCGCCAGTTCCGACGGCGGGCTGAACTCCCTGCGGATCGCTGTTTGCGGCGCGGAGCGTGTCCGGGAAGAAACCCGAAAAACCGCTGAAAACCGGTTTTCCTTTGAAGTTCTGGAAGGCTACGGCGTGACGGAATGTGCGCCCGTGCTCGCGGCTAATCAACCCGGGGACATTCGCGCCGGAACCATTGGCAAAATGCTGCCCGGCATTGAGTCGAGACTGGAACCTGTCGAAGGTCTACAGGATGCCGGCTGTCTTTGGGTCAAGGGCCCCAACATCATGAAAGGCTATATTTCGCCGGATAATCCCGGCAAAGTCATTCCCCTTCCCGAAGGCTGGCATAATACGGGCGATGTGGTTTCCGTGGATGAAGAGGGCTATTATGTCATTCGCGGGCGGATAAAACGCTTCGCCAAAATCGGCGGCGAAATGGTGTCTCTATCTGTTGTGGAAAACTGCGCATCTGCGGTCTGGCCGGATCATATGCATGCGGCGGCCATTGTGCCTGACAAACGAAGAGGCGAACAGATTATCCTTGTGACGGATCATCCGGACGCCAAACGGCACGAGTTACTGGCCTGGGCGCAGACCCACGGCGTGCCGGAAATATCCGTTCCGAAGAAAATTGTGGCCGTGGAAAGCCTGCCTGTTCTCGGGACCGGAAAGCTGGATTATGTATCCGTTACAAATATGGCCAAACAGTCTTTGGGCCTGTCCCAACCCGCTTAAGCTTTATCTTTGCCCTCAAGCAAATTGTCGAGACGCATAGCGATGTCATCTGTATCTAGGTCCCCTTCAGCAAGATGATCTTCAATTTCGCTCTCCGCGGGCGGCGCGTCCAAATCGATTATTTTTGAAGCGTCAGTAATAGCCGTGCCTGCTGCAGCCTGAACAACTTTTTTGCGGGCGGCTCCGCTTTCAAAGCGCGGATGAATAAGCTCGCCTTCTTCCCCGTATGAATACGCAAGGCGCCGCCAGTCCTGAGCCGAATAGTCGAAGGCGTCGCCCTCCGGATCCAGATCTGACCAATCCGGTTCTGCCGGGGCCGACCCGGCTTTCAGCGCCCAGACTTTCGCATCGGCCTCATTGGACAGCATTGTTTCAGCTTCTGCTGCTAAGAGACAAAGCCGCGCCGATGGATCGTCATCCATTAACGCCGACAGTGTGGACCAAGCCGTGACCGCGTCGCCGGAGCGCAGGTTTTCTTCAACCCGCAAAAGTATGCTTTCGCGGTGATCCGCGTTTTGCTTGATAAAGGATTTGATTTTTTTCTCGCGCTCTCTGTCGGATTTGTCTGTGAGCAAATCGAGAAAGGCGGACGATAAAGCCGGATGCGGCGCGCGGGACCAGGCTTTTTCCAGAATGGAAATGGCCTTTCTTTCATCGCCGGACTTTCCCAAAAGGCGAGAGGCCAGAGCGGCTGCGGGCGCAAAATCTGGCGCCGCGCCCAAAGCGGATAAAGCCAAATCAATGGCCCCGTCTGCGCGGCCTTCGTCCTCCAGCTGTGTGGCCATGGCCGTATCCAGAACGGCTTTGCGGCGGCGGGCAATATCCTTGTTAACATGTTTTCGAGACAGGCCCGTTTCCAAAGTCGCAAGGGCTTCTTTCCAGCGATAATCCGACATCTGTGCCTGAAACAGAATATCAAAAGCCCAACGCGCATTTTTGTTTTCGCCGTATTCAGCGCCGGCCTGTTCGATAGCGCCCGATAGATTTCCCGTGCCGAGATATTGCTGCGCCAAACCCCGCCGGCCAGCCGATTCCGTGCGCTTGTCTTTCAAAAGTTCTTTATATTGTGAAATGGCCTCCGCGCTGTCGCCACTGGCATCCGCTGCCTGCGCCGAAATCATGCGGCCCAGCGCTTTGGAATTAACCAGTTTGCGAACGCGTTCCGCGCGGCGCCGGGCTTTTTCCGCATCACCTTCCGATCCGGCAATCAAAGCTTCTTCCATGGCTTCCAGAGCTTGAGCCCGACGGCGAAGCCCGACACCTGATTTTAAACGGCCAGGAAGACGTACAAGCCATCCGGCTATGCTCCAAAGCAGTAAGAAACCAATGGTTCCGAGAACCAAGAGCACGATGGCGCGGCGCCATCCCATTGTCACATCACCAAAATTAAAAATACCGGGCGCGCCCTCGGAGACGACCCGCAGGGTAGAGTCATCCCCGACATAGAGAAGGATCGCCGCCAGCAGCGCGACAAAAATTAAAATGGCAATCAGATAGTTTCGCATGCGGTTATTCGCCTTGTTCAAATTGTTGCAACCATCGCGCAATGACGGGCTTCGTCTCATTGGGTAGATAAGCCAATTCCTTATCTATGGCGTCTATATTGCCCGCTTCAACATATTTTTCGATCCGGTCCAGCCGCGCGGTAACATCGGCGTCGACCACGCGAACCTCATCGCCTAAAAGACCTGACATCCAATTTCCCTTTTTATCGGTCTTTCCGGTCAAAGCATCCATCACAGCCTCGCGGGGAAAAGGCGGAATAATAACGGGCGGTTTGTCCGCCTGACTTTCCAGAGTCTGAACCCTGCCCTCCAGCGCCGTCACATCATCCGATTGCGCATATCTTTGGGCTTGTTTCTTTATTCGGTTTTCGAGGGCCGCTATCTTGTCTTCGACGGATCTGAGCTCAATTTCCAATTCTTCCATGGCTTGAGAATTTGTATCGGACTCCGCGGATATGTTGGCGTCAATTTCTGGGCCGGATTCAGTCACCTCTTCAACCTCCGGCTCGGACGGCTTTTCAAGCTCGGCTTCGGAATCAGTTTCGGCTTCAGATAATATTTCCGGTTCTGGAGACGGCGCGGGCTCTACAACAGGGACTTGGCCGGAGTGCGCCAAAGAAATTGACGCGCGGCCACCCAAAATGTCGGCCTGCGCTTTTTCCAATTTTGCCGTGCGTCTCCTGAGCTTTTCGAGATCGGTTTGCAGGACTGCAAAGTCTACAGGGTCAATCTGCTGTTCGGCGTTTTGGAGTTCGGCGGCAGGCGCAGTGGCCGCAAATTTTGCGCTTAGCCATGTGCCGCCGGTCATTCCCAGCACGGCCGCAATGGCCGAACACACCAATACAACCGGGAAGCTAACGCCCGCCGGGTTATCGGCCGGTTTCGTCTTTTTGCGCACCGGTTTCGGTTTCTGGCTTTCGCGCGTTTCAGTCATGATTGGGATATGAGGACTACAAAGGCGCGATTCAAGGTAAAACGGCAGCAATCATTTGCGCCTCATTTGGGCGATTGGCAATTAGGCGGCGGTTCTTAAACCGTTCTCCCAGAGCTTCATCTGTCTGAGCGCTAATGGATATGGTTTTCGCATTGTTGAGCCGGCCCGCATAGCGGCGCGCTGCTTTTGCAGCCATGGGCGAGTATAAAGCGATATGTGTTAGATTCGGGGCGCCGCTAATGTCCACAGCTGGTTTCATCACATTTCTATAGTAGACGTCCCGGCGCGCTTTATAGCCTTTATCTCGCAAGGCTTTGGCCAAATCCAGGCGCACGTCAGAACCCGAAGCATAGACAAATTGGTGCGGACTGGAAGGATCGTAAATTTTTTGAACAAGTTCGAGCAGGTCGTTTGCATTTCCTTTTGCCGACATAACATCCTCAAAACCCATTCGCCGGGCAAGGTTCGCACTCGCATCCCCAACGGCCATAACCGGCCAGTCACGGCGATCCGTTAAAATTTTTAATGTCCGCAGCGCATTTTGAGACGTGATCAGCAAAACGCCCCTATCCGCAATGGGTCTTGGCATTTTTGCGGGAACCGAAATATCGATGAGTGGCCGGACAAAACATCTGAAACCCGCTGCCTCCCACGTTTTCTGGCAATGAGAGGCTCCAGGTTCTGACCGCGTAATCCAAACCGTAGAATTATTTGTTTTCGGGTTCATGTATATTGCATTTCCTGATAAACGGCGCGGCCCATATTTAGTCCCAGACGAGCCGCGTTCTTCAGACTGGCGTTATGGATAAACCCATCTTTGCGCCAGCGCCAGCGTCCATCCTTCGAAAGTTGTTCTCCGGACAGTTTTAAATGTCCGTTATCAAAAGTGGCTAAGGCGGCAATAGGCGTCCGGCAAGACCCATCCAGCGCCCGCAAAAATGCCCGTTCCGCCGTGATGCTGATAAGCGTTTCGCGATGATTGAGCGGGGCGATCATATCGGCCGCAAACTGGTTTTGATCCATAAGCTCTATGCCGATTGCGCCCTGAGCCGGTGCGCTGAGCATTTGGTCACGTTCGATAATTTTTGTTGCGACGCCCGGCTGGTTCAATCGCTTCAGGCCGGCATAGGCGAGAAAGGTTGCATCACATTCTCCGTTCCTGAGTTTCTTCAAGCGGGTTCCCACATTCCCGCGCAATAATTTGAACTTTACATCGGGCCGCAAAGCCGCGACTTGCGCCCGCCGCCGCAGAGAAGCGGTTCCGATTTTGGCGCCTTGGGGCAGGTCTTCAATGCTGGCATAAAGCGGAGAAATGAAGGCGTCCCGCGGGTCTTCGCGTTCCAGAACAGCGCCGATTTTATGACCCGCCTGCAATTGGGTCGGCACATCTTTCATGGAGTGAACGGCAATATCAATTTCGCCAGTCTCCAGCGCTGTCTCAAGCTCTTTGGTAAAAAGGCCCTTACCGCCAAATTCAGATAATTCGCCTTTCAACTTATCTCCGGACGTCGTGAAAGTCATAATTGGAAAATCACGTTCAGGACGGACGCTAAATAATCTTTTGGCCAATAGCGATTGTACAAGCTCGGCCTGATACAGGGCCAGAGGCGAACTGCGGGTTCCGATTTTTAAAGGCCGTTGCATGCCGGGCATTCTCACGTTATCGACGGCCCGCCAATGCCGGAAAACGAACAGAGATGCAATATAAAGCCGCCATCATACTCGGAATAGAATCAAGCTGCGATGAAACGGCGGCGGCCGTTTTGACCTATAGTGCCAAAGATGAGCCTGTCGTGATGTCTTCCGTTATTTCCAATCAGGATGACGAACATCGGCCTTATGGCGGCGTCGTGCCTGAAATTGCCGCCAGATCCCATGTCCGGAAAATCGACCGCGTGATTCAAAAAGCTATTGAACAAGCCGGTATCGGATATGAAAACATTGACGCCATTGCGGCCACATCCGGACCGGGCCTTATCGGGGGTGTTATATCCGGACTGTTATCGGCAAAAGGCCTGGCCTTGTCATTGGGCAAACCTCTCATTGCGGTTAATCACCTGGAAGGGCACGCCTTGTCGCCCCGTCTTTCGGCCCCTTGCCCCTTTCCTTATCTCTTATTGCTGGTCTCCGGCGGGCATACCCAATTGCTGGCCGTCAGGGGGTTAGGCCAATATGAGCGCCTGGGCAGCACAGTTGATGATGCAGCAGGGGAAGCCTTTGACAAAACGGCGAGGGTTATGTCTCTGGGTTTTCCAGGCGGGCCTGCCGTCGAAAAGCTGGCCGCAAAAGGCGATCCGAATGCAGTGAAACTCCCGCGCCCTTACAGAGGTACCTCCCATGCCAATTTTTCCTTTGCCGGGCTCAAAACCGCCGTCGCTCGCGCGTTTGATGCGAGCGAAAAATCCCTGAAAGCGAAGGCGGATATTGCCGCCAGTTTCCAGACAGCGGTCTGTGATGTCCTCGCAGACCGAACGCAGAATGCCATGAGGTTGTTTCTCGAAAAAACGGATACGGCCGCGCCCCACCGTTTTGTCATCGCGGGCGGCGTGGCGGCAAATGCGGCTATTCGCACCCGTTTGGAACAATTATGTCAGGACAAGAATTTTACCCTGACGGCGCCGCCCATGAAATTTTGCACAGATAACGCCGCGATGATTGCGCTGGCGGGCATAGAGCATTACAGACAAGAAAACTTCGCGAAGCTTGATGTTGCCGCCCGCCCGAGATGGCCGCTGGATAGCGAAGCTGCTGCGGCGAATCCCGCAAGCGGATTCGGCAAGAAAGGGCCTAAATCATGAGTTCGGTTTATCAAAAATTTGGCGTAATTGGCGCGGGAGCCTGGGGTACCGCGCTCGCTCAGACTCTGGCCGGGTCCGGTCGGGATGTGACTCTGTGGGCCTATGAAGCGGATGTTGTCGACGCGGTTAATTTCCGCAATGAAAATGCTGTTTACCTGCCCGGGGCGGCCCTGAACCCGGCGATTAGCGCGACGCAGGACTTGGCCGAAATCGCAAGTTCAGATGCTGTATTAGTCGTGACTCCTGCGCAGCATATGCGTTCGGCGTTAGCCGGCTTTGTGCCGCATGCGCCGAATGGACTGCCTCTCGTCCTGTGTTCCAAAGGTATAGAAATCAGCAGCGGCAAATTCATGAGTGAGGTGTTGGACGAAATTTTGCCAGCAGCCACACCCGCCGTACTTTCAGGCCCCAGCTTTGCTGCCGACGTTGTGAAGGGCTTACCCACCGCCGTCACGCTGGCCTGTGCGGACTGGGATGTGGGCGGCAAGCTCATTTCTTCCATCGCAGCGCCGACATTCAGGCCATATTATTCCAGCGATGTTCTGGGCGCGGAAATCGGCGGCGCCGTCAAAAACGTTCTCGCCATTGTTTGCGGTCTCGTTTTGGGCAAAGGATTGGGCCGGTCTGCCCACGCGGCCATCATCGCCAGAGGGTTTGCTGAAATGACTCGGCTCGGAAAAGCACTGGGCTGCAACCCGGAAACCCTGACCGGCCTTTGCGGGCTCGGGGATCTGGTTCTCACCTGTTCTTCAGAGCAATCTCGCAACATGTCCTTTGGCATGGCCCTCGGCCGCGGACAGACATTTGAAGACTATATGAAAGATAAAAAAGTCGTCGTAGAGGGGGCTGCGACGGCGCCTGCCTTAAAAGCACTTTCGCAAGCCAAAGGGGTTGAAATGCCGATCAGCCATGCTCTGGCCAATATTCTGGATGGCTCAGAACATGTCGACGCGGTCATTGAACGCCTTCTGGCCCGGGAAAATAAAACGGAAATAATGTCATGAACTTTATCGTCTATACCGAAGACAAACCTGATAGCCTGTCAATTCGAAAGACCAACAGAGACTCCCATCTGGCCTGGCTGAAATCTGATAATCCAAGCGTAACTTTGCTAACGGCCGGACCCTGGCTCGATGACGAAGGTGTCATGCGCGGGTCAATGCTGATTGTAGAGGCCGATCAAAAAACGGATGTTGAAAGCTGGCTGGCCAGTGATCCTTACCGCGCCGCGGGCCT
>CAYQNQ010000105.1:0-8558 GCA_964418815.1 uncultured Hellea sp. | reverse complement strand
TTTCGGCGCGCTTGGCCGTCTGAAAAGCCTGTTCCGCCAAGGCAAGATCTTGTCTTGAATTCACGCCTAATACTTCCGCCTCGTCTCCGATGACTGCCACAGCCTTGCGGCCATCGCCGCGCAAAATTTCTATAACATCTGTCAGGTAATACTCGCCCTTGGCATTGTCATTGGTCACGCGGGCCAAAGCCGAGAACATATCCTCGCGAGAGGCAGATATGACGCCGCTATTGCAGAGCTTTATCGCCAGCTGCGCGGGCGTGGCTTCTTTGGCTTCTACGATGGCTGTTAATTCATCGCCCTCAGTAATAAGTCGTCCGTAAGCTGCCGGATCATCAGCTTCAAACCCCAGGACGGCCACATCGGCGCCCTCCAGTGCATCAAAGACGAGCCCGGCGGTTTCTGTGCGAATAAGCGGCGTATCGGCGTAGAGAACCGTGACCGTGCCGTCGAAGTCTTTGAGATTGTCCTTGGCCGCCAGAACGGCGTGACCTGTACCCAGCTGAGGTTCCTGAACGGCTATTTCCATTCCCAGCGCCTCGGCGGCGGCCCGCACATCTGCATTGGCCTCGCCAACCACGCAAACGATTTTCGAAACCCCGGCACTATCGGCTAAAGCTTTGACCCAGGCGAGCATAGGGCGGCCACCCACATTGTGGAGGACCTTGGATGTGGCCGATTTCATTCGGGTGCTCTTGCCCGCGGCCAAAATGATTGCAGCTCGATTTTTCACGTCGGACCCCCTTGTGGTCATTAGTCTCCTGTGGGAGAGAATCTTGGCAAAATTATGAATGTAAATAGCTACGGATTCGTAAAATATGGCGTCTTCAATACGGCAATCTCTGTGTTTTGATCTAGACGGGACGATCATCGACACCGCACCGGACCTCGTGCGGGTTCTAAATCTGGTCATTGCCGAAGAAGGCCTCGGCGAAACAGAATATAAAGCCGCCCGTAACCAGGTGGGATTCGGTGCCAAAAAACTCATTCGCGAAGCCTGCGCCCGTGAAAATCATCCGATTGATGAAGCGCGCGTCGATGAACTCTGGCATTTGTTCATCAAATTATATGATGAGGATATTGCGCAGCTGTCAAAACCCTTTCCCGGTGTCATCGAGACCTTGAGACTGCTGCGTGGCGACGGCTATGAATTATCCGTTTGCACCAATAAACCGGGATACCTGGCGCGAAAACTCATCAAAGCGCTGAAAATGGAAAAATTCTTCGTCCGAACCATTGGATCAGGTGACGGCGTACGGTCAAAACCATCGGCTAGCCATATATATGCCGCAGCAGGGCACCGGAACCCGGACAGGATTGTAATGATCGGGGATTCTATGCCGGATGTGATGGCCGCCCGGGCTGCGGGCGTGCCGTCAATTCTAATGCGTTACGGATATGCGGGTACACCAGCGGATCGGCTCAGAGCAGATATGACGCTCCGCCAATTTCGCGAGTTGCCCGGGGCGCTATTCAGCCTGAAGCGGCCTAGCGGTCCGTACTAATAAAAAAGACCGGAGCCCGGCCTTTACGCAAAATTCTCGGAGTTTCCGTTTGGAACGCCGTTGATCATATTTGACCGAACGTCCGTTCTGGCGGAACGCATGGACGGCAAGAAGCCTGCCTGCACCAGATTGATTTTCACATTCTTTCCGCGTTCAGCCCAGTAAGCCTCGATTTGAGCCTTTAAGCGTTCCGCGCCTTCGCGTGTACAATAATCGCCTTTCATATTGTCCTCTTTATTAAAGCGTCTCAACGTCGTCCCGACGCCAAAACTGGATTAGGTTCCCACCCACACCAGTAAAATGAGGTGCAATTAAGGCGATTTCAAGCGAAATCATTAGTTTAACGAATAAAATTTTTGTAATGTTCTATTTAGGCGAACTTTCAGACTCCGTTCATTTTGATTATTCTAATAGTTTTAGACTCATACTCCTGCATAACTTGCAGAATTATGGTCATTTTTCTTGAATTTGTCACAAACATGAATATAAGTTAAACTTATATGCGGATCCCAAATGGATAATTTACAAAAGCGAATCAAGGCGACACGGGTCAGTCTCGGACTATCTCAAGCGATTTTGGCTGAAAAAACCGGCGTCAGCCAGCCCACTGTGGCCAACTGGGAGAACGGCAGCCATGTCCCAAGGCAGGGAGTTCTCGAAAAAATCGCCGATGAACTGGGGGTTTCTTCGCTTTGGCTGCTATCAGGAACCCGCGAAGGCGACGACATCCCGGCCAGCCTTTATCTGCGAACCCCTATTCGGCATATCCCTGTCTTCCGCAAAGACGAGCTAAAATCCGAAATTCAGTCATCTATTCCGATTGGTTATTTGCCCTATGCCAGTCAGCATTCGAACTTATTTGGCCTTTTGGAGCGCCAGGCTGACACCAAGGCCTATTCCATAACCGTTTGCGATCCGGATGCCATACCGGGCCTGCGCGATGGTAGTTATTTGATTTCTTTACCTACAGGCGTCAAAAGTATCTCCATGGCGGAACTTGACCGGCTTAAAATGGCGAATGTTCTGGGTCGTGTCATCGCGGAAATGAATTTTTACGCTTAAATCCCAACTTATTGATCCGGCGCGTCGCTGAGTGCCTCTAGATTTTCATTATTCTGCCGGATCGCGGCTTCCATACGCGCCTCAGCATCTTGGAGGTTCTTTTTGGGATCCTGATAAAACGCCGTTCGCTTTAGCGCCGCCATGAGGCCCTTATTCATCATTCGGCCGCCCCATCCCATGGGCCTGTTAAAATCAAAGAGAAGAATGACTCGTTCTTCGTCCGTGTCATTCCAGACTTCGTGCTCGAACGTATCATCAAAGACAAAAATCTCGCCCTCGCGCCAGGCGGTTATGGTTTCGTCCACGCGAATACGGCATTTCTCATAGTCCTTGGGAATAATAAGCCCGAGGTGGCACCGCAATATGCCTTTGGTGACGCCTGTATGAGCCGGAATGTGGTAGCCCGGCGCCAGAATGGAAAACATGGCCGTCTGAAGGTTTGGCACTTGTTCCAGAATTTCAGCGGTTTTGGGCGTCAGCTGCGTGTTTTTCTCGAGCCGCTGACCAAATCCAAACAAAACATGGGTTTTCCAGTTTTGCCCTTTCGCCAATCTGTATTGATCCGGCGAGATTTCCTGAAAGCCCGGAATATTGTCCCGGAACTTTAATATCTCCCGGGCTTCATCCCGAATGATTTCCCAGTTTTCGACAAAAGCATTTAAAAACTCAAAGTGCTCATTGCCGATTTTAGGGGTGTCCGGAACCTTCGAGCTCTTGCTCTGATAGGTCGCGACAGCCTTTAGAAGTTTTTTGCCGTTCTTTTTGACAAAAGCCCGCCGGCCTTTTCTGAGTTTTTCCGGTTTTTCTATTTTTTTAGCCGACGAAGCCATGCTCTAAATGCCTTTTATGAGCTCAATTTTCGCTCGGCTTCTATCATATAATCCCGGGTTATTGGCAAGGCATTTCGGTCTTTCGACAGCTGGATCTGGAAATTCATGTGATTGCCGTGCCGGAAGGAAAATTCGCTGACAATCAGGTAAAATTCCCACATACGGCAGAACTTCTCGTCGAACATTTCGGCGACCTTTGCCCGGTTGGCCTGAAAGCGGTTATCCCATTCCTTGAGCGTTTCGGCGTAATGCAGGCGCAGGATTTCGCAGTCCGTGACCCAGAGCTTGGCACGTTCGATTTCCGCGAAGGTTTCGGACAGAGCCGGTGAATATCCGCCCGGGAAAATATATTTCCGGATCCAAGCCCCTGTTGTGCTGGGCCCGCCTTTTCTGCCAATGGAATGCACAAGCGCGCGGCCATCATCATTAAGCAAATCCCGAATCTTCTCAAAATATTCAAGATAATGGGCGATACCCACATGCTCGAACATACCGACGGAAACGATCGCATCAAATTTTTCTTCGACATGGCGATAATCCTGATTTCGGATATCCACCTTACCTTCAAGCCCGAGTTCCTTGACGCGCTTTTGCCCCATCGCGTGCTGTTCGTCAGACAACGTAACCCCGACGACCTCGCAGTCAAAGTTTTGGGCAATAAAAATTGACATACCGCCCCATCCGCAACCGATATCGAGCACTTTCATGCCCGGCTTCAGATCCAGTTTAGTGGCAATGTGAACCTTTTTGAGCCGCTGGGCCTCTTCAAGACTGATATCGAGGCTGGGCCAGTAGGCGCAGGAATATTGCAGGTCTTCGTCCAGGAACATGCGGTAAAAGTCATTGGACAGATCATAGTGATGTTGAACGTTTTTCCGCGACGCACTGGCAACATTTCGCTGATGGAAGCGCCGGATTTTCTTCATATAGCCTTTGAGGAGCTTTTGCGATTTTTGAGATCTCAATGCACTTCTATTGTGAGCAAAAATCTGCAGAAGATCCCGAATGGTTCCGCCGTCTTCAATGGTGAGCGTACCGTCCATATAGGCTTCGCCCGCTTTTAGCTCGGGATTTAAAAATATGGACCTGTAGAGTTTCTTGTCATGGACCTTGACCGTCGCATGGGGCCCATCGCCCCCTGGCCCGAATAAATGGACTTTGTCATCGGCGTCGATGACTTTCATTTGGCCCACTTTTACAAACTTAGTGAGCATTGTGCTGAGCATTTTCATTCTTATAGTCCTTTCAGACTTTGCGGGACTTCCCAAAATTTCCCGTCCTTTAGGAAAATTTTATCAGGAATTCCAGTCCGCGATTGTAAAATTATATTGATGAGCGACTTCCCGGAGTTTTTTAGACGGATGCACCGCCACACCCACATCACATTCTGACATCAAAGGAATGTCTGAATGGCTGTCCGAATACATTATGGATTTTTCAAAATTCTCGGAAATATCAGGATGTTCCAGTAGAAATTTTTCAAAACGGGTTTTCTTTTCGGGTCCATAACAATTGGGCGATGCAAACCGCTCTTTCAGCTTACCTTGGGTATCCCAGCCCATTTCGGTCGCTAAAAAATATTTGACGTTCAGCCGCTTGGCAATTTCCGCCACGATAATATCCGCCGCTGCGCTGATAATTATGATGACGGCCCCATTAGATTTATGTTGTTCCAGCGCCCTGATTCCGCCCGGACGGAGGCCATATTTCACCTCTCGTTCGGCAAAGCGGCGCGCATGCTCGAGCATAACCTTTTTGCATTTACCCGCCATGCACATGCGGATCATGGTTTCCTTGACTTGTATTCTGGGAATTTCGCCGCGGCGATACCGAAGCTGATCGCGAACAGTTACCCATAAAAACGGAACCCATCGCCAGGGCCGCCCTTTGATGATTTGCCAGACAAAACGCCCCCACGTCCCTTTTTTTGTCAGCGTGTAGTCGAGATCGAAAATGACCAGAGTTTTTGGGCAGGATTGCATATCAGATGGACTCTTCAACTTTAATCATATCCCGAAGAGTAATGCGCGCTGTAAACAAAGCGGCGATGACCGCAAACAGATTAGCAACAACAATCGCCCAGGCCGGGGCCATGACTTCATTCATCCAGATGGCGTCATTTGGACTCAGTAGTCTGGCCAGAGTGAAAAAGGCAATAATGTAAACCATCAAAGCAAATCCTCGCACGTAAATTGCCCGTTCCGGCTTATTGGCGGCGTAAAAAATTGGATAAATAGGCGTCACCATGCCTAGTAAAGCCGCACCCGGCACAAGGATCGCGGCGAGATAAGCCGCCTCTCGAAAATCTTCACCAAACAAGATCGGTGACGAAATGGCTGCGGGACCGGCAAACCAGATAAATGCTGACCCAACCATACCAACGCCCAGCATCCAGAAGGAGGCGCGGCGCACCACAGGCCATATTTTTGAAGGGTTCCCCTGAGTGACAAATTTTGCAAGTTCGGGGTAAATAACCTGATCCAATAATTTAAAACCTTCCGTCAACAATTTCATGACCTCTTCAGCGATTTTGTAAACCCCGGCCCAGGCAGGTCCGAATACGAGACCCACCAGCATAAGCGGCAAATGCATGAATCCGCTTGCCAATGACGAATCCACATTGGCTTTGACAGCAAAAGGCCACAGGCCTTTTCTCGTATTCTTAAAGCCCTGCTTTGCCCTGATTACGTCGCCTAACAGCCGGCGTTTTCGAAGCTCAATCGAAGCAAAAACGATAACAATCAAATATCCGGCTCCTGAGGCAATAAACCAAACCAATAAAAAGGCTTCAAATCCGCCACCCATTAATAATACCAGCACAGATCCTGCGAACCGTAAAACCGGTAATGTCAAAGCCTCAATCGCAAGCAATCCAAAACGGTCAAACATCCGAAGAATACCTTCTGATGTTCCGACCTGCCGCAGCAATAAGACCAAACAATAAAGCGGTACAAATTTTTTCAAAATATCAACATCCAGATCATCGGGAGCCATGTTTGGAAAAGCGGTGAAGCCCCAAGCTACCAATCCAATGAGGGCGACAGACAGGAAGTACCCCACAAATACAGATACGCAATCGAGCTTGGCCGAAAATTTCACCAGTCTGCCAAAGCTATTGGCATCTTTGGCCTCCATATCATCCGTTCCGAAACGAATAATCGATTGCCAGTTTTTAAACGTCGTCACCTCGCCGAAAAACAGCATATAGGCGTGGAGCATCAAAACCGTTCCAAACATCACCGGATCGAGCACATGTGAGGCTATTTTGAGCGTACCGAGCCCCAGCACAGTGCCAAAGGCTTTTGCTGATATTAAGAGACCTGCGTTGGAGGCAATTCGTTTACCTACCGACTTGTCAGACTTTATGGAAAAATCAGGCGTCATCCGCTCCAGCCGCTCACGGTGCTCTTCACAGTGTTCGGGGGCTTTTGCGTTTAATCGGCTTTCGGGTCAACCAGAATGAGGACGACATCTGCGCCGCCGGGACCTACCTCAAAAGAAACTTCCTTGAATTTTGGCCGCTTTTTTTTCTTGAGACGGTCACTGTTGACGACGCCAAAGGGCTCCTTGGGTTTAAATGGAAAGGATTTATCCAGTTTCCGATCGGCATCCAAATCATTATATCCGGCAACAGCAAATGTATCCGGCTCGTCAATATTAATACAGACCCGAAATGGCTTGTCAGAGGCCGGAACGCGTACTTTGCGGGTTTCGTCTTTCAGAAATTTGTCGTTCGGCCGATAGAACTCGACCTTTGCAATGCCTTTATGCTGAGCGCCTTTAACCGTGACGCGGATTTGCATAGCCGTATCATCGCATGTGTCCGCCGCATCTGCAGGGAACAAAGGCAAGGAGTCGGTTTCGTGATGGGCGAAAGCAGAACTGGCAATGCCAGCGGTAATCAGAGCCGACAATATTCCGTTTCTTATTATTATTCGCATTGGACTTTCCATGAAAGTAAAACTGTAAAATAGCCATAAGCGACCAGAACCATGCAGTAAACAGGTTTGAACATTACAGAAGCCCTACAGCAATATTTCCAATTTTTAACACTGAGGTCTTTTGTCGGCCATATTCCGCTCATTGATTATGGATTGCGGCGGTTTGAGAGGATCGTTTCCACAAGTTCCAGATCGGAAGGCTTGTCGACATCAATGGCCGCTTCCGCAATTGGAATTATAACCGGCTTTGCAACAATACCGATTTTACGGGAGGCGTAACGAAAGGCACCGGACAAAGACAGCATGCCTGCCAAATACATAATCGGCGTCGTAAAACCGATACTCAGGGCCAATCGAACTGGCCTTTTTCTAAAACTTTGAGCCCGTTTCCAAAACTGAACGGCTTTGACGCCTTTTTCGTTGGCCACATAAAAAAGATTACATCCCGACACGGCCCGATCGCTGAACCTCAAATAGGTCCGCTTCACATGCGGATAGGCAGGTTGAATAACGGTTTCGTCCGCTAGGCCGGCGCAAAAATCGGCGCCGGAGTCCTGGGCACCTTCTAAAAACGCCTCCAGAATTTCCGGGCTTAGTAATGCGTGGTCACATGTGAGTACAAGCACTGGATATTTCATGCCTGAACCCAAAGCTGCGGCGGCGCTTTCTGCCGGGCCTGCGGCAGAGGGTGCCTGAACCAGCCGGGCGTCATAGTCCGCATCGAAACCGCTGATATGATAAGGCCCGTCAAGGCCAAATGCCTCCAGGGCATCCAGCGGGTAATCGATCATCGGTTTGCCCAGGATTGGAAGGATCGCCTTTTTGTCAATAGATTTTAGCTCGCATAAAGGATCACTGACCCCTTCGCGCTGCCCCGCTAATATAAGGACCGAAATATCAGATTTGTTTTTCATACATTCGGTACGTCTTATATTTTTGGGCGCTCGCCTGTTCGCAAATCCGGATCATGCTCGAATTCGTTTCGAGAATCCATGATAACTCACAATGGGTATAGCCTTTATTCCGGGCATTCGCAAAAATAGTCTCGCAAAGCTGCGCCGTCAGCGCCAGTCCCTGACGCTTATTGTGCCAGTGTTTGCGCAAACCCATCAAAGGAATGCGCGCCTGTTTTACGCCTTTGAGCTTGAGGCGGTAAAGGAACTGTATAAATCCAAAGGGTAGAAGTCGTCCGTTTAGTCCGTGAGCTGCCGTGTTAATGT
>CAYQNQ010000104.1:0-8575 GCA_964418815.1 uncultured Hellea sp. | reverse complement strand
CCAATCCATGCTGCACCCGTGCGGATAGGCCGGCAATATAAGTCTGCTGAACGTCAAATGTGGGGGGCGGCAAAAGGAAATCAATGTTCGGGTCATAAGTTTGAATATCCTCATCCCCCTGAATGCCAAAACCAAATTCACCTTCAACTGAGACCCATGACAATAACCGGTATCCTACATGTCCACTCAGCGCACCCAGTTTGGCGTCAAAAGTAGCAGGGAATATCTCGCTTGCACCTTCAAAATCAGAATATTGAAACCCGGCGTCCAAATACCAGTCATTATCTTCGGCGTGGCCGGGCTGAAAAACCGCCGACACTACCCCTAAAAATAAGACGAATTTGGCAAACTTTACCAGCCTGCCCTTGGCTGCATAATTCATATTCAATTCCCCGGTTTTACAGGCACGCATATCATAAAACGCCAGATTTATCTACGGGCCGGGAAAAGGAGACAGGAAAAAGCCGGGATGTGGTCTCAAAAAAATTAAGCAGGACCGGTGTGAAGGGGAGAGCCGGTCCTGCTTGTATTTTCGCAAAACATTGGGGGCTGTTTTGCTTATATTCTCTAAGGGGAGTAGAGATAAGTCTTATAAACCCCATATACTCAACACATACAATAAAACTCGGCGTGATAATGTCGTGATAACGCGTGAGGTCGGCTTATCGCGCCCTGTAAGCAATGGTCGTGAACACCAACCCGATGATCCAGAGGCCCGGGCCGACAGCACTGGCCGGGAATTCCAGACCGCCGCGCAGAACCGGAAATAACAGAAATCCTATATCCTCCGCCGAAATGATAAAAGCGGCCACCCAATAGGCGGCCGGATTGTTCCGCCAGTTAAACCAGGCCAGAATCAGCCCGAAAACGCCCAAATAGAGCAGCGTCCAATGACCTTGAGCCAGCCGCCCGGCGGCCTCGGACAATGTGCCGTCGGCGGCCCGGTCCGTAAGACGGGTCACGCCGAGAACAATATGCAGAATAGACCAGAGCGCGTAAGCGATGGCGCCGATTTTAGCAGCCCACATTGCCGGCCTCCTGATTATAAAGCTCCGGTAGAAACCCGGCCAGAATAGACATCTCTTCAAGGCAGTGAGTCATGAGATCCTCCGCAAAGCTGTGCTTAATCAGCAAGTTTCGCATAATCCTTGTATTGGCAAGTCTGTTGATCGGGGATTTCACGTTTTCATTGCCTTTGCGTTTCGAGACATGGCCCATCCAGAAGACGGAACGCATTTCCGCGCCGTTTCTGGTGGCGCTGACAATATGGCACATAGTGGTCAGATTTATTGGCCGCTCCAGCTCCCCGGCTTTGGCCGCAATAATAAAGCGGTCAGAATGCGCCGGAATATGGCCTAATATATGGGACGGCTCAATGAACTGAATGCGCAGCTTGTGCAGGGTGGTGCCCAGATATTCATGAACCAGATGGGACGCGCCGATCACCTTGCCGGGAATTTTATTTTCCCAGTCCATCCAGACATGGGCCTTGGGATGCCAGCGCTGATAATGTTCCGTTGTCTGCATATAATCGGCAAACCACCAGCGCACCATGGCGGGGGTGACGCCGGGCATATCCGTATGGGCTTGAACCCGGTAAACCCCGTTACGCTGCCGGTAAAACTTTGAGGCAAAAGAACCCGTCTCAAACAGCCCGGAAATATCGCGGTAATTTCCCTTGTTTTCCCTCATATCCCCAGACCGTTTTCGCCTCTGAATTCTATACATATTTGAAGAATATATTAAAACTTATTAAGCGGTTAATCTTGTTTGTTGCGATTATCCTAATCGTTGTCCTCTATAGGTCTCCTTAAAAATCAGGAAAAGATGACTATGGCTGGTTCATTTAAATCCAAATTAAACTCTTACCTGTCCAATAGGGATGGGAATTTCGCCATGATGTTTGCGATTACAAGCACGTTGCTGGTTGGCGGCGCGGCTGTAGCGGTAGATGTTGCCGGAATGTATAGCGCCAAATCAGAAATGCAGGATTATCTTGATAGTGCCGCTTTGGCCGCTGTTATTGAGGTGAGTAACAGCGAAAAGAAACTTAACGGCAAGAAAAAAACCGTTGCAGCCTATAAAGCGGTTATTCAGGAATCTCTTGAAATGCATGAGCTGGATTTGAAAGGTTCTGTTCCCGATGTCCAACTGAAAAAAGATGTCCTGACGGCACAGCTGACGATACCCTATCGGTTCAAGTTTGGCGGCGTCTTAAATAAATCCACGACCGATATTGCCGCGAAGTCACAAGTTGTTCTGCCCGGCAATGGCGCGGCCGTCGAAATTGCGCTGGTTCTAGATAATACGGAGTCCATGAATTTTAACGGCAAAATGACGGCCCTGAAAGACGGCGCCCGGGACTTCATTAATGCCATTGAAGGCAGCAATAGCGGATCCAAAATAGCGCTCGTGCCCTTTGCCCGTTACGTGGACATAGGTGAAGACAAGCGCGGCGAGCCCTGGCTTAATGTGCCCGCAGAATTCGATACCAACAGAACCTGGCAGCAAGCCACCCATGTCGGCGGGACCTGCCATTTGGAAACCCAAATCCGCTTTAATGACGGCGTTGAAGAAACTTTCGAGACGGAAGTCTGTACGGGCCAGACGACCACATATGAAGAACTATCAAGGGTTATTGAAAGTCGCTGGATCGGCTGTGTCGGAGTGCGCTCTAACGAACTGCATTTGGAAGACGACACCTATAATACCACAGCGTCAAAAATTCCCGGCCTTCTGCATAAGTGGCCTCACGAGGCATCCGGTAGGGTCTGGGATATAGAGTCCTGGTGTCCGGATACGGTTACGCCCCTGACGGACGATTTTGACAAACTTAGAGAGCGGGTAAACTGGCTTTACGGAACCGACCGGACACATATACCGTCCGGACTGATTTGGGGCCGCCGAATTTTGTCGCCGCAAGCGCCGTTTACCGAGGCAGATACCGATGATCCCAAACGGCAGATCATGGTCTTGATGTCAGACGGGCAAAACACGGCTTATCTGGATGCGGCCTCAACATATTCTCCGCCGCCTTATGTGCAGGATTTATCCAGCGCCCAGCAGCAAAATGGTGATATCCCTATCGGAACCGACGAAGATACGGCGACTCTTTGCGAGTCCATAAAAGATGACGGGACAGAAATGTTTACCATCGCCTTTCAGGTCACCAACCAGGCAACTCGGGATCTTCTCCAGAACTGCGCTTCATCACCGGCCCATTATTTCGATGCGGGATCAAATGAACTCCTGGTCGATTCCTTTGCCAGCATTTCTGACAGTCTTGAAGCCGAAATTCGTATTATCCGCTAGTTTGACGTTCTCTTTCGGTCTTGACCGCTACAGGGGTTACTTAGGAATGAGATTTGAGTAGGCTGTGCCTATGGCCACTGACCGGACAACTCGCGGGTTTTGCTTTTGCCGCAAAACAAGTTTCGAATATTCGGGCCCGGTTACATGGGCCTGCTATTGCCACTGCGATGATTGTCGCCGCAACTGCGCTGCCCCTGTAACGGCTTGGCTCGGTGTGCCAATCGAAAATTTCAAATGGACCGGCGCGGCGCCCAAAACGCTCAATAGCTCAAAAGGTATTTACCGGCACTTTTGCGCCGACTGCGGCACGCCCATGGGATTTGAAGCGGACCACTATGCCGGCGGCATGCATCTTTATGCGGCGACGCTGGAGAATCCCGGGGATTTCAAACCGGAATTTCATGTCAATTATCAGAGCAGGCTGCCCTGGATTAAGATGGAAGATGATCTGCCCAAATATAACGGCAAGCTGCTCGATGGGCCTGAGAACCCGGATTATTAAGTTTGTCGCCAGCAGGCGCGCCTATTGAACAATTAAAGGCGCGCCACTGGAAAATTAAATAACCTATTTCTTTTCGAGAGCCTTTGGGTCCAGCTGCGTTAGCTGGATGATTTTGGCCTCGCCCGCAACGCGGCTGTTATGAAGCGCGGTCAGTTCCAAACGGTCAATCTTGACAACAATCTGCTCCACATAATCATTGATACATTTGCCCGCGGCGTAATAGATCAGCGGTCCCAATTCAGACTTGCAAACTTTATTCGCCTGAATGCGCAAGTCCGTATAGACGGCGGAAACCGGCGCAGCCGGATTATAAGAAAACGCAACCTCTTTATCGGCGGCGTGGCTGGCGGCAGACACGCCCATAGTCAAAGCGGCGGCTGTCAGTACAGTAACAAATTTTTTCATGTCTTTCTCCTACATGTTCAAGTGTTGGCGACATTCGGATATGCCTTCTGAAAACATCAGCTGGGCGCCCCCAAATCTCACGGTGAACAAACAGGAAAACAGATCTTAGGTCCTGTGGGAGGCTCTAGGAATACCTTAGGGATATCTTAGGTTTGAAAAATTTGGAGACCCTTGGACAATTTCGCAAACCGCAGTAATCAGGTCTAAAGTGAACCGCAGGCTTCATGACGAAACGCAGTCGCTGACACCATGGACCTAATGTCGGCGCCGCCATCTATGGCCTCCAACGAAGTTATGCTAAAGAAGAGTCCCATGTTGATTCGCACGAAACCTGCCCTGATGGCCATGCTGATAACATTGGGATTGGGGCTTTCGGCCTGTACCGCCCATCCCAAGCCAAAAACAAAACTCGCCGAAACCGTCCCGCAGGCATTGGAAGACTCTGCCCCCTCCACGGATAAGCCTGAAACAGAGGCCCCGGGCAAAACCCCCGTAAAATCTGCGTTTTACGAAGACCTCGCAGAGAAACTTCAAGGTGAACAGGATCTGGCTTCGGGAAAGTCAGGGAAACCCTAGTCAATATTTAGGGGCTTCACACCGGTTCGGCGGCGATAACATAGTTACGGCCCGCGGACAGAGCGCCTTCTGAATCGATAAACGCCAGCGCTTCGGCGCGCAGGGCTGCGCCGCGCATTGTCAGAGCGGCGGCCAGATTGCGATCCGCCAGATTTTCGATGATGGGCGCACAGGCATCGATCTGGGCGTTGACGAACCCTTTTTTATATCGAATCTTGAAGGACTTGATCTCGCGAACGGCAAATCCCGAATCGCGAAGATTATCAACCACCCATCCGGGCGGATATTCCCTATAAGGCATTTCATTGCCCAGCAGGACACAGCCATCCCGGTAGCGGCCGATCTCCCAGAGAATGCGGCCGGCTTTGTCTTCCGGGCGCAGAGTGGGCACATAGGGCTCAAGGCCTTTCACATAAAGCGTCTTGCCCGCGAGCGGCCTTAGGCGGCGAAACAGATAGGCTTGAAAATAAGGCGTAAACCCCTCAACGGCGCCCAGCAGATAATCCGCCAAAACCGTATCATAAACTTCGCCGCTTAGCAGATCCGGATCCGTCCAGTTACCGATTTCGATCCGGTCGCCGGGTCTTTGTCCCGGTTTAACCGTCCTGCGCACCTGTTCGGCGTGGCGCGGCGAAGCTGACACGGCGGTCCAGCGCTCTGTCTCCAGATCCGCAATCCAGCGCATGGACTGCACGCCCGTGCCAGCATCAAGAACCGAGCCCCAGGGACGCTCGCCGTGAAGGCGCTGGATATAGCGCAGTAAGCGCGGGTGTTTACGTTCCATTTATTTTTCCAATATCCGCACGATTGATGTTTCCCGAATTTTAAAGAATTTGGCGTATTATCATCAAATGGTATTTGAGATTAATAGCCATTTTGACCATGTGAAAGTCAATCTTATAGTCGGCGCCATCATCGCGGCGGGGGTGATGTATTACAACAGACCTGTTGTCCATGAGCCCCCGGCATACATAACGACTGCCAGTCAAGAGGCCATTGTCGTAGAGGCCGGAAGCTATTCAACCCATTACCAGTTAAAAGAGCGGATTAATGAGCCGTTTTTGGTGACAGCGATTTTCCCTCAAACCCGCCGCAGCAGTCCTCTTCTGGATTTTCATTCTCAATTTGTGACCTTCACCCCGAAATCCACCGGAAAATATATGAAAAAATATGCCGGTAAAACCCATTGCCCGGCCAGCTTTCTAAACCGCCACGCCGACCATATCAGCCTCTACGCCGCCAATCCGGATATTGCGAAAAAACTGGCGGGCTGGAAACAGAAAAACGGGTCCCAAGTGTCCCGCTGGGAAGTGGTCAATATTACCGGACAATGCCTGGGCAAGCGAACCAAAATCGAGAAAAACGGTGAGGATGTCACAAAATCGACCCGCCTCATCACCTTGGGACGAAAAGCGTCCAGAGATTGCCACATGATCTATGTGGAAAACATCGAAGAAACCGATGTCAGCCTTCAGGACTATGTGAGAGGTTAGGCGTGATCGATATTCCGCTTGTCATCTGCTTTGTGTCCGGCCTTTTTTATGGGGGCGTCTGGATACTCAACAAGGACATGATTTGGTATACGCCGCGCGAAAACTACATTTCCTATGAAGCGTGGTTTGCCGTCAACAACCCCAAAGGGCTATGGTATGCGCCGCTGATGGTCGCCCTTTTCTGGCCGCATAATTATCACAAGGTCTCGCTGGATCCGGTTTCGGATTTTTTATGGCTGCGCCTGTTCGTAACGGCGGCGGCCGTGTTTGCAGGTATGATGGTCGGCAAATGGCTTAAAGAAGAGCTTTTGGGGCAATAGCGGTCGCGCCTCACCCAATATAGCCGCAAACAAAATCATCTACACGGAATATTCACCATGTTCCTTCATGTTTCTCTCTGCGGGGCATGATGGAGGCCAGGATGAGGGCCGAATTATTTTCAATGTTTACGGGACGCATGAGTTGGCGGGCAAGGCTCGCCGGGCTGGCAGTTCTGACGATTGCCGTGCAGTCCTGCGTGGAAGTTCACAAATTTAAAGACGTCTCCGGTCCTGATCAGGTCAGTGAACTCTATCAGGCCGTGCCGGCCCTGCCGGGCTTTTTTGACAAAGGCAGCACCAGCCGTCTGGCTATTTGGCTGACCCGTGAGGAGTCCCATTGGCTGGCCTTGGTCAGCGGACTTAAAACCATTGGCGTGCCCTTTCGCGTCACCGAAGATTACGAAGAGGCCCTCAAGCATGATGTCGTCATGGTCTATCCATTTATCTCCGGGCGGGATTTGCCGACGGAAAGCTTTGGCGCCATGCGCGACTTTGTCAAAGACGGCGGCACGTTGCTGGGCTTTAGTGTTCTGGGCGGCGGGCTCAATGATATGTTTGGCATCGATGGCGTCAGCGAAGGTAAGGACAAAGCCTTTCTGACTTTTGATACGGGCTTTGCCGAAACAGACGGTTTTCTGGAGCGCGGGCTGCGCTATATCAAAATCGGCAGCGAGGAGAGCGACGCCGTAAATGCCGGGTCCAATGCGTACGGCATTTCAGACGCCAAGGTGCTCGCTAAATATGAAGACGGCAGCGCGGCCATAACGCGGGCCAGCTATGGCAAGGGCCGGGCCTACGCCATTGGCCTTGATATAGGGCAGCTCCTGTCCAAAGGCTATAACCGGCGGCAGGTGCAGATTACGGATTCTTATGCCAATCGCTACCGGCCGACGCTAGACGCGCTTCTCATTTTTCTGGAGACCGTTTATCAGCAAAATCAGGACGGGGCTGTAACTTTGGGAACCGTCCCGGATGGGAAAGATTTGAGCTTCATCCTCTCCCACGATCTGGATTATTCCAAAAGCCTGACCAATGCCATTCCCTATGCCGAGCAGCAAAAGCAGGCAGGGCTTGAGGCGACCTATTTCATCCAGACCAAATATATCAAAGACTATAACGACGAGATTTTCATGAATGAGCAAGGCGCCGCCGATGTGGTGACGCTGGAGTCCCTCGGCGCGGAAATCGCCAGTCACAGCGTCGCCCACGCGGAAGATATGTGGGATTTCCCCTTTGGCGACGGGACCGAAACTTATCCGGATTACCGCCCCTTTGTGCAGGGCGCCAACAGCACGCGTTACGGCACGATTATGGGCGAACTCCGGGTCAGTAAATTTCTGCTGGAAAATTTTGCCCGCGATCATGACGTGATTTCCTTCCGACCCGGCTATCTGTCGGATCCCTTTGACTTGCCGCAGGCGCTCACTTCCAGCGGTTATAAATACAGCTCCTCTGTCACGGCCAATGTTTCGCTCACCCATTTGCCGTTTCAGCTCACCTTTGGCCGCGGCTTTAAAAGCCTGACGCCGGTCTATGAGTTTCCCATCACCATTGAGGATGAGCTGCCGCCCAAAATGATTGACCGGCTGGGCGAAGCCAAAGAAGTTGCCCGGGATATTGCCCGGATCGGCGGGATTTACATGGTCCTGATCCATACGGACGCCGTCGACACGCGGCTTGATTTTCAAAAAGCCATTATCGAGGAAGTGCGCCCCTATGCGTGGATGGGCCCGCTGCGCGAATTTGGCCATTGGTGGAGCGCCCGGGACTGGGTCGAGGTGGATGTAACCACCGGCGAGGAAGCCATGACCCTGACCATAGACGCCCCCATGCCCCTGTCGGGCCTGACCCTTGAAATGAACGCCTGCTATGAGGTGATCGACAGTGACGGGCTGGAGATCAGTTGCGAGGATGGAAACTACCTGCTCGGCGATCTGGAGGGCGTACGCGTGGTGACCTTGCGGCGA
>CAYQNQ010000103.1:7128-8702 GCA_964418815.1 uncultured Hellea sp. | reverse complement strand
TAAGATGCACAGATATGACCTGATCCCAGTCTTCTTCAGTGAGGCTGGTAAACATTCGGTCCCGGTTATTGCCCGCATTATTGACGACAGCATGGACATCGCCAAACCGATCAAGTGTGGCTTTGAATATATCACCTGCGCCCTCATAGGAGGTGATGTTGCCCAGATTGAAATCGGCCTTGCCGCCGGCCGCCATAATATCATCAACGGTCTGTTTGGCCGTCAGCGCATTGATATCGACGACCATAACATTGGCGCCGTTCTGCGCCAGCGCCAGCGCATAGGCGCGGCCGAGGCCGCCGCCTGCCCCTGTGACAATGACCGTTCTGCCGGCGCAAATGTCCATTAGAGCCGCTCGATAATGGTCACATTAGCGACGCCGCCGCCTTCGCACATTGTCTGGAGGCCGTAGCGTTCTTCGCGGCGTTCCAGCTCATGCAGGAGCGTCGTCATGAGTTTTGTGCCCGTGGAGCCCAGCGGATGGCCCAGCGCGATAGCGCCGCCGTTCACATTGGTCTGCTCATGGGTAAAGCCCGTCTCTTTCATCCAGGCCATTGGGACCGGCGCGAAAGCTTCGTTACATTCGGCGATGGCGATATCCGACGGCTTCATCCCGGCGCGTTTTAGTGCGCGCTTCGTGGCCGCTATGGGTCCGGTCAGCATATAGATCGGGTCGTCGCCCATAACATCGAGATGATGGATGCGGGCGCGGGGCTTGAGGTTATAGCGCTTAACGGCGTCCGCGGAGGCGATAATCATGGCCGATGAGCCGTCGCAGGTCTGCGAGGCCACGCCCGCCGTAATCACGCCGCCCTCAACAAGGGTGTTCAGCTCCCCCATTTTTTCCATGGATGTATCGCGAATGGTCTCGTCTTGCTCAAGACCGTTTATGGCCGTGATTTCCCGGTCAAACCAGCCTTCGGCGCGGGCATGGGCAGCGCGCTGATGGGAGGCCAGCGAATATTCCTCCAAATCACGGCGGGAGAAACCCCAGTCTTTAGCAATCATTTCTGCGCCGTGGAATTGACTTACCGGTTCCTTGCCAAAGCGCGCGACCCAGCCGGGCGACGTATGGAAGACGTGGTCAAAGCCAAGAGTCTGCCCCGCTATCATGGACGCGCCGATCGGAATTTTACTCATGGTCTGAACGCCGCCAGCGATGACCACATCCTGCGTACCGCTCATGACGGCCTGCGAGGCGAAATGGACAGCCTGCTGCGAGGAGCCGCATTGCCGGTCAATGGTCACGCCTGGAACTGTCAGATCATAGCCGGCCACGAGCCAGGCGGTGCGGCCGATATTGCCGGCGAGCGGTCCGACCGTGTCGAGACAGCCGAAGACCACATCGTCATATTCATCCTGCGGAATGTTATTGCGCTCAACAATTTCCTTGATGACATGAGCGCCGAGATCAGCACCGTGAATATCCTGCAGGGATCCGCGGCGTTTGCCTGTGGGCGTGCGTGTTGCGTCAATGATATAGGCTTCAGCCATTTTGTTCTCCTAAAAAGTCGTTCCTTAAAACGTTGTTCCTGCGCCGAGAGGCTCATCGCCCTCCAGCACCAATTCTTCTA
>CAYQNQ010000103.1:4190-7028 GCA_964418815.1 uncultured Hellea sp. | reverse complement strand
TAAAACGTTGTTCCTGCGCCGAGAGGCTCATCGCCCTCCAGCACCAATTCTTCTAACTTGTTCATATGGTAATTACGGTCTCCCCACTCTCCGCACAAGGCCCAAGCCCGCTTCATAAATAAATGCAGGTCAACCTCGAATGTATAGCCCATGCCGCCATGGACCTGAATAGCTGTCTCCGCCGCCAGCATCGCCGTATCGATAGCCGCCACTTTGGCCGTGTGAACCGCCCGACCGCCTTTAATGGCCGCCAAATGGACCATGGGCCGGGTAAACTCGATTTTGGTGAAGACGTTTGCCAGTTGATGTTTGATGGCTTGAAAGGAGCCTATGGGCTTTCCGAACTGATGCCGGTCTTTGGCGTATTCCACGGACATATCCACCATGCGCTGCGAAAGGCCAACGAGCTGCGCGGCGGTGAGGACCGCGCCGTGGTGGTCAGCGAGCGGGTTTTGCACTCCAATTATCTCCGATTTATTAGAGTATACGGTGTCGTCGATTGACCAAATATCAGGCAACGAAAAAGGCGAAATTTTGTGCTCTTCTATGCCACCCGATGTCGTTGAAAGGGTAATGCGGGTCAGGTTTGCTCCACGCACATAAGGGCGCAAAGGTGTCAACAAACAAACGTTTTTTTGATCAACCATAATCTTGTCAACCAAGTCCGTTCGACCTGTCTTTTCCAGAAGAGGTAATACAATTCCAGCTGTTTCTACTAACGTTTCAATCAGGCAACAATATCCGGCCGCTTCAGCTACCCCCGACATGACGACAAGCGATTGCCCTAACCCACCATTATCGGCACTTAGCATGAATCCAACAAGGCCTAGCTTATGAAACTGTGACCATAGAGGAGTCGTAGAATCTTCGTTGACCATTGCTCGAAGTTTGGCTGGAGTATTCTCACCATCGAATACGGCTTTGGCCGCGTCGATCAGGTCTTGCTGGTCCTGTGTGAAACGGAAATCCATGGCTATTTCCTGGGAAGTCCAAGGACGCGCTCGGCGAGGATATTGCGCTGGATTTCATTGGTTCCCGCATAAATGGGCCCGGCGAGGCTGAACATATAGCCGTCGAGCCAGCGGCCATTATCGATGGCGTCGAGGCCGGATTCCAGTTCCGCCTTCGCGCCCATAATGGTCATCGCCGTGCGATGCAGGTGGCGGTCCATTTCAGACCAAAATATCTTATTGGCGCTGGCTTCGGAGTTCACACTGGCCCCGGCCTGAACCCGCGCGATAAGTTGATAGGTAGCGGCGCAGAAACGCTCCGCGTTCATCCAGGCCTGCAGGACCTGTTCGCCAACACCGGATGAGAGACGGTCTTTGTGTTCCCGGTATAGGCGCACGAGACGCGCCGCCGCTTCCTGAAACCGCGCCGGAGAGCGTAGCAGTAGACCCCGCTCAAACCCGGCCGTCGCCATGGCCACACCCCAGCCGCCATGTTCCGGGCCCAACAGGTTTTCGGCAGGTACTCGGACTTCATCAAAAAAAAGCTCGGCAAAGCCGGTTTCGCCGTCCAGCTGCGCAATGGGCCGCCGGGTCAGGCCCGGACTATCCAGCGGGATTAATAGCTTAGATAAGCCTTTATGGCGCTCACTGCCTTGTTCTGTTCGTACAAGCGCAAAACACCAATCGGCAAACACGGCCCGAGACGACCAGGTCTTTTGGCCAGAGACCACATAATGATCCCCATCCCTTACGGCCTTGGTGCGGATTGCAGCCATGTCAGAGCCGGCGCCCGGCTCGGACCAGGCCTGCGCCCATATTTCGTCGCCGGCTGCCATAGGCGGCAGGAACCGCGCTTTCTGTGCGTCCGTGCCGTATTCCATTATGGTCGGTGCCAGCAGGAATATGCCGTTTTGGGAAACCCTCAGCGGCGCATCCGCCCGATAATATTCTTCCTCAAATATCAGCCAATGGGTGAGATCAAGACCACGGCCGCCATATTCAACCGGCCAGTTCACATTGCCCCATTTGTCCTTGGCGAGCGTTCTCTCCCAGTCCCGGTGGAGCTCAAACCCTTCAGCCGTATCCAGAGACGGCAATCGCTCTTTGGGCGCGCAGCTTTCCAGCCATTGGCGGATTTCGACGCGAAACTCCTTATGGGCCTGTGTGAAGGTGATATCCAAAGGGATTAGTCCTTGAACTTTGCCGCTTTGCCGGTCTCGACAAAAGCATCCCGGGATTTCTGGCTGTCCTCATGCATATACATTTCAAACGTAAAGCCCTGCTCCCAACGGTAAGACGCGTTCACATCGAAAGGCTCGATGCCGTTGAGCGCCTGTTTGGCGATGCGCAGGGCGTCCCTGGATTTACCGGCCAGAGATTTGGCATAATCCATAGCCGTATCCACCAGCTCTTTTTTGGGCACAACTTGTTCGATGCCGCCCAGGCGATAAGCTTCTTCAGCTGATATCTTTCCGCCTGTCAGGAAGGCGGCCCGGACTTTCGCCACGCCTAACATGCGCTGCAGATGCGCCGCCCCGCCCATGGCGCCCCGGTCAATCTCAGGCAGCGAGAAGTACGCATCATCTGAGGCAATCACGATATCCGCCGCGCCGCACATAATAACCCCGCCGCCAATAATGAATTTGTGAGCCGCCACAATAACCGGGATTTCGCATTGATGGATGGCTTCGCCCGTCTGGTAATTGCCCTTATTCACTTCAACGATGGCATTTGAGTTTTCGGCCAGTTCTTTAATATCGACGCCGGCGCAAAATCCTTTGCCTTCGGAACGAATGACAATGACTTTGACATCAAGATTAGATCCTAACGCATTGATTATTTGCGGTATTTCGAGCCAAGTCGCGCCGTTAAACGCATTGACCGGCGG
>CAYQNQ010000103.1:0-4090 GCA_964418815.1 uncultured Hellea sp. | reverse complement strand
CGCAACTGGGGAGATCGTCAATCAGTCCAGCGACCTGTCCGCTCGGCAAGACCCCTTCATCCGGCTTGCCCTCGACCATAGCCTTTTGGATAATCATAGGCGCATTACCCGCCATCATGGTCTGGCCCAGCGTCATATCTGTTTTGGACGCCATGGCCCAGGCCGTCTTGATGGTTTGAGCCATGGACATGCCGGTCTGAGATTTATATTTCATGCCGTTTTTTATGCCCCGCATAAGCATGCCGATGCGAGACGACTTTTCCAGGTCATCCAAGAGCGGGTTCATGACCATGCGCTGCGGCAGGCCATCCAGTTTCTTGGAAACGGGTATCTTTGTCACTTCAGACGACAGGTATTTGGCTTTGGTCGCGTCCGGGGTCGGGCTGTCGGCGCTCATCATAAAGCGTGTGCCCATGGCGATACCATCAGCGCCAAAGGTCAGAGCTGCCGCGAGGCCGCGTCCGTCCTTGAAACCACCACAGGCCACAACCGGCACACCCAAACCTGCATCCAAAACCTGCGACAGTAAAAGCCATGTGGGCGTGTAGCCCGTATGGCCGCCGCCTTCCTGTCCTTGGCAGACCAGAATATCCGCGCCCATTTTCACCGCTTTGCTGGCATGTTTGGCCGCGCCGATGGTCGGAACACACTTCATCCCGGCGGCTTTGACTTTATCGACGATTTTAGGCGACGGTCCGCGGCCATAAGACAGCGCCGCCACATCATAGTCGATGCACATGTCGATGATCTTATCGATATCTTTCTGGAAAGCATGAATGTTGACCCCAAAGGGCTTGTCCGTCTGCTCTTTGATCGTTTTGATTTCCGCTTCGCATTCTTCCGGCGTCATAACGGCGGCAGCCAGAAACCCGAATGCCCCGGCGGAGATGCTGGCCGATACAAGCTGGGAGGTCGAAACCCACCCCATTGCCGTCTGGATAACGGGATATTCGCATCCCAGCGCTTTGGTTAGCGGTGTTTCGAAAACGCCTGCCATGGCAGATCAGGCCGCCCGCCGTCCGGGCGGGTTGTCCTTAAAAATTCTGGCCCGCAGATTATGCGGGTCGAAGTGCGCAATTATATCAAGCTGCTCTTGTGTGGGCGAGGCCGTTTCGCCGAGGATATCAGACTTCACCAAATCAAAGCCCGTACTGTCCTGAACCTCTTCAAAACTCACACCCGGATGGAGAGAGCGCACACGAATGGCATGGTCTGGTCCTTCGAAATCCAAAACGCAGAGATTGGTAATAATCTGGCGATGATCGAGGCCTTTAGGATATTTCCCGCTCGGATAGCGCGCCGGGTTATATCCAGCGCCGCTGACCATATCCACTTCGCCCTCAACAAAGGCGCGTTTATTATGGTTGGCAAAGAACATACTGGTTCGGTTATTGACCGTATTGCCCGGGAGGCCGCGCACGCCGAGCATAGTCACCTTCGGCGCGGCGTAATCACCAATACAAGACAGATTCATCTGGCCATATTTATCCACCTGAACCGGCCCGACAAACGCATGGCGATTACCTTTGGCAATCAGTGTGAAAACCCGCTCATATCCAATATGGCCTTCGGGTTTGACCTGATAGTCGCCGCGCGGGCCGAGCGGCACAGGTTCACTTGCCAAATAATAGATGCCGTCGCTCATCATCATGCCCGGCTTATAAGTGGCGCGGGCTACATAGCCTGCCAGTTTTGGCAAAGTCCCAATGAGGGTCGCAAACACCTCTTCCGGCTCATCTCTGAAAATTTCGGAGGCCGCGACAATGGCGAGTTCGGCTAGAGTAAATTCGGGCGCAGAATTAGGCATTATTCCCCCCTCCGACCCCTTCGGGGCCACCTCCCCCGTGAACGGGGGAGGACATAACTGCGTCATTCATCCAGCACCTGTCTCCCCCTGCGAGCGGGCGGAGTATCGCGAAGCGACGAGGGGGGGATATGACGAATAAAAATGGCATGATCAAAACGCCGGGAGTGGGAAACTGCGGATATGATCCGCGCCGCCGACTTTTGAAACGTAATCATCCGCCGCGATATATTCCGAGACATAACCGTCCCAACCTTCTTTAGCGGTGGCGCTATAGGCTTTGAGATGATCGACATCCCAACCATAATCCGGCCCGCAAGATGTGGGATGGGCGCCAAACTCAGCTTCAGCGACACCGGCGATGAGGTTTCGCTCTATGGGCATGCGCAGGATTTTGTGATCATCGTTAAAAGCGGATGTTTCGACGATCCGCTCACAGGTTAGATAGGCTTTGTCCGCCGCCCGGCAGAACCACTCGTCAAAGAACATGTCCGGCCCGCCGATCCAGCTATTCCCCTTTTGGTCGGCCTCCGTCACATGACAAAGGGCGACATCCAGTTTTATGGCTGGCATGGCCACATAATGGTCATCACTATAGGGGCTCTGAATGGTTTTGATGTGAGGATTATAGGTCATCACATCCGTACCAAGACCCGCCACGCAGGGCAGAAAATCCAGCTTTTGCGCCGCGGCTTTGAGGCCGAGCTGAAACATACCCTCGTCAATTTCCATGACTTCAAATTCCCCGGCGGATCGGGCGCGCCTGAAATGGGCCTCCAGCGGAACAACATCCAGCGAGACAAAGCTGAAAATGAGCTTTTTGATTTTGCGAGCGCTGGCCAGCATGCCCACATCACAGCCGCCATAAGAAACGACGGTTAGGTCCTTTAGGTCGGATTTTACGATTTCGCGGATGAGCGTCATAGGCTTTTGCCGCGCACCCCAGCCGCCAATGCCAATGGTCATGCCGGATTCAAGTTGGCCGATAATATCAGCCACGCTCATGCGTTTATCGATTGTGGGAAGTTCCAATTGACGACCTATTCCGGCGGCATCGGGAAGTCATATTCATGACCCCAATGATCGCCCGATGTTGTTTTGGTGGGTTTAAACCGGGACCAGTCTTTGACCTGTTTACCATCATAGCCGACTTCAAAACCAATGCCGCCCGGCGCAAAGAAATAGAACGACACCATTTCATCGTTGGAATGACGCCCAAGGCTGGCGAATATATGAAGCCCCGCCGCTTTAACCCGGTCCATGCAATAACCGACTTCATCCATAGACCCGACTTCTGCCATCAGGTGAATAAGCCCTGTCGGATTGGGGAAGTTATAGAGCCCCAATGTATGGTGGCGCGGATTATCGGCGTGCATGAAATAGATCCGCTGCTTGGGCAGGCCTTCCATAGGCGGCGGCAGCGACAGATCATCACTGACGCCAAAGCCCATGACCTTGGTGTAAAACTTGATCGTGTCTTTCATGTTCGGCCCGGGCAAGACCGCATGGCCTAACCCCATACTCCCCGTTTTAAACTCTTTGATGCCCTGACCCGGTTTAAAAGGCTCTTGCTTATCGCGGCCATGATAAAACTCGACCATGTTACCAGAAGGATCCATGACTGTGGCGAAACCATTAACTGCCCGGCGTTTGGCGTCCCGTTCGGAGCCATGGGTAACATCAACTTTGGCTTTCTCAAAGGCTTTGACCTGTTCGTTGAAAGCTTTGCGCGAGCCCATATCATAGCCGCAAGCGACGAAGCGGTCGGCTGCGCCCTTTTCGACCATGTAACGAAACGGCGCCTTATCCATGCGCAGATATTTCGTGCCGTCGCGGTCGCGGGACTTCCCCATGCCAAAGCCCAAAACATCTTTCGCAAATTTGGCCCAGCCCGCCGGGTCCTGCATTTCGAGGCGCACATATCCAAGATTGGCAACCATAACTAACTCCCCTCTTTCTTTTTAAGGTGGTCTTTCTTTAAATCTAAAGCGGCAACCACAATCATGTCTTCCTGACCGCCCACCATACGGCAGCGGCCCAGTTCCACAAGAAATTCCCGCGTGTCCATACCATAATCTTCAGCGGCCCTTTTCCGGTGCCTTGCGTCGTCCCGAGCCTATGATAGCGCATTTTACGATCATACGAATTCCACCGCACAGGCCCCGAAGCCTGCAAACGTCGCGAGCATTTTATCGCCGCGCTGAACCGGTTCCAAAGGCACGAGCGACCCCGACAATATGATTTCGCCAGCCTCAAACGGAATGTCATATTCACCCAGCGTATTGG
>CAYQNQ010000102.1:0-8813 GCA_964418815.1 uncultured Hellea sp. | reverse complement strand
CCGATATGGACGCGATGGCAGATCAATTTGTTCAAGCTGCCATAAACGCCCGGGACGCCGGATTTAACGCCGTCGAAATTCATATGGGGCACGGCTATTTGCTCGCCCAGTTTATCACGCCGCTTTATAACGCCCGCAAAGACGATTATGGCGGCTCTATTCAGGCGCGAATGAAATTTCCGGCAGAGGTCCTGTCCAAAGTTCTGGATGCAGTAGGCAAGGAAATGGCTGTCACCGTCAAATTCAGCCAGACGGACGGTGTGCCCCACGGTAATCAAATTGAAGACGGTATTGAAATCGCCAAAATCCTGCAAAGCACCGGGGCTCATATGGTTCAGCTCTCCAATGGCCTCAATGTCGAATCTATCGAAACAATGTTTGGCAACCCTCTGCCGGCCATGGTCACTAAACCGAAAAACCTTATCGTGCGTTTGGGCATGATGATGCAGAAAAAATCCAAAGAACCTGACCGGGAATTTTCGCAGCTATACTCTATGGCGACGGCGCCTAAAATTCGGGCCGCCGTGGATATGCCGCTTTGCTATCTGGGCGGCGTGCAGTCCATGGACAATATCAATTCCGTATTAGACGCCGGCTTTGATACGATAGGTCTTGGCCGGGCTCTGATATTTGACCCGAACCTCATCAATAACCTCAAAAGCGGCGCGCAGACAGAAACCGCCTGCACGGCCTGCAATCAATGTGTTATGCTCATGTACACGCCCGGCGGAACGGCCTGTGTCGATCCCAACGGAACGCGAGGTCACGCGTCTGATCTGAATATCGTTAGGGCCTCCGGCTAGAAAGAGATACCACATGGCCAAGTCAGCGGAATATAACCTCGGACAATATACTTTTCCGCGCGGCTGGTTTCTAATCGCCAAGGCTGAAGAAGCCGAAAACAAGCCCATTCCGCTCCGTTATTTTGGACGAGACCTGATCCTGTATCGCGGGGCCAGCGGTAAAGTCGTGGTCATGGACGCTTATTGCCCCCATATGAAAACTCATCTGGCGAAGAATTCCACCAGTTACGTCGTTTTAGATGGCAATCAAATTGACGGGGATGACATCCGCTGTCCTTATCATGGCTGGAAATTCGGACCCGATGGCGTCTGCAATGAAATACCCTACTCACCGGCCCCTATTCCCAAGGCCGCGAAAATTCGCAGCTATCCCGTACGCGAGTGGTGCGGATTTATTGCCATGTGGTTTGACGAAGAAGAAAATGACCCGAATTTCGAACCGCCTTCCATGCCGCAATGGGAAAACACCCAATGGATTAACTGGATAATCGATGATTTGGGGATCATTGATTGTCACCCTCAGGAAGTGGTCGATAATATTGCCGATAAAGCTCATCTGGGCCCTATTCACGGCACAACCGAAATTGAACATTTTGACAATGTCTTTGAAGACCATGTCATGCGTCAGTCAACGTCGGCCGGAAACGTGAAAATGCCAGGGGTCATATTTGCCAATGAAACCTTTTATACCGGACCGGGTATTTTGCTCAGCCGGATGACAGGAATGATGGACAGCTATATGCTTGTCGCCCACACTCCGGTCGAAGACGGAAGTGTTCAGGCCTGGCATGGTCTCATCGCCGAAGCCCAAAACGACCCGCCCACAAAACAAGATCAGGAAATGGTCGGTATGTTTCAGGTATTTTCCAAAGAAGCCTTGCTGCAGGACTTTGAAGTCTGGGCTCACAAGGAACCTTGTTTTCAAATCATGCAAGTCATGGGCGACGGCCCATTTGGTAAAACCAGGACTTGGTATAAGCAGTTTTACAACCCGCTTGCGGAGGCTGAAAAATATCAGAAAGCCGTCAATGGAAAAATCGTCACCAAAGGCACAAAGCGCGATCTATGGCCGGTAAAAACCATGGAACCGGCTGAATAATGCTCACGCCTCTGTCCGTATCCACACCTGATTACCGCGAAGACGAAGAATTCGTGATCTTCGCTGACAGTGTCGGAAAATTTCTCGACCAACACCTGCCACCTGAAAAAGTGGACGAGCTTCGCAAACAGAAATGTGTGCCCCGAGAGATTTGGGAATTGGCGGGGCAACATGGACTTTTAGGTCTATCCATTCCCGAAGAATATGGTGGTATGGGCGGCGATTATCGCCACGAGGCCATACTGCAGGAAGAGATTGGCCGGCGCGGCATAGAGGGTTGGGACATCGCATTGCATAACGGGATTGTTGCGCCTTATCTGGTCGACTTTGGAACGGAAGAGCAGAAGAAACGCATCCTTCCTAAATTTTGCACAGGCGAGTATATCTCCGCCATTTGCATGACCGAACCAGGCGCTGGATCAGATGTACAATCCATTCGTACCAGCGCCATTCGAAATGGAGATCATTACAAGTTAAACGGCTCAAAAATATTCATCACGAACGGCCAGACAGCTAACTTCCTTTTGGTCGCCGCTAAAACCGACCCCAGTGAACGCGCCCGCGGTATTTCTATGATGCTGGTCGAAACCGACGGAGCTAAAGGTTTTGAACGCGGGCAAAATCTTGACAAAGTCGGCCGCGAACTAGCGGACACATCCGAGCTGTTTTTCACGGATGTCAAAGTGCCCGCCGAAAACCTTCTCGGCGGTGATGAAGGCCGGGGCTTTGGTCAGATGATGGAAAGCCTCCCGCAAGAGCGTCTTAACATTGCGGTTCAGGAATGTGCAGCCATTGAATTCGCCCTTCGGATTACGCTGGACTACGTCAAAGAACGCAAAGCCTTTGGCAAAAACATAATCCAGTTTCAAAACACTGAATTCAGACTGGCAGAAATGAAAACCGAAGCGACAATTGCCAAGGTCTTTGTCGATTATTGCATCGGCGAACATATAAAAGGCAAGCTCGACAGCGCCACGGCTTCTATGGCCAAATACTGGGTCTCGGAACTGCACGGGAAAATTGTCGACCAATGCGTCCAGTTCTTTGGCGGCTATGGCTATATGAATGAATACCCTATTGCCCAGGCCTGGCGCGACGCCCGCGTTACTCGCATCTATGCCGGTACAACCGAAATCATGAAGCTTCTGATCGCGAGAAGCCTGTAATGATCCGAAAGTTTTTTCTTATTTTCTCGATTTTGCTGACGGCGCTTCTTTGCAGCTATTTCTTCCTGTCAAAGATCACCAAATACGAGATCGATAAGACGAAGACCGTTTCCGCGCCGACATCGCCTAAATCCAAACCTGAAAATTACGCGTACGGCTATGACCCCGCCTTTGCCTACACAGAAGACCGCGTGCCCTGCTCAGCGCAATATCCTACAAAAAAGGCGATGTGGGGTGACCTTCATATTCACACGGCGCTCTCGGCAGACGCCTATCCGGACGGAACGCGCACTTATCCCGAGGATGTCTATGCCTTCGCCCAGGGCGCGCGGATCCCAATCCCGACACCGGAAGGCCGCGAGCAGCGCACAATCCAGCTCGACCGGCCTCTGGATTTTGCGTCTGTTACCGATCACGCCGAAACCTTTGGCGAGGGCTATATCTGTACTCAGCCCGGCGAGTATCCCGGTTATGACAGTAAGTCCTGTCAGCGGGTGCGCGCCGGAGGTGAACGGGGCGTCTCCGAACTCATGCGTATGAATTCGGAAGTGTTCCCTAAACGCAAGAAAACGGTTTGCGCCGATGACCTGTCCGATTGCAAGGAAGCAGAAGCGCGGGTCTGGAAACGGGTGATAAAGGCGGCTGAGGGCGCTTATGATCGCAGCGCCAATTGCCATTTCACAAGTTTTGTGGGCTATGAATACACACGCGCGCCCAACGCCCAGCACATGCACAGGAACACAATTTTCAGAAATGCCGACGTGCCAAAGCGCCCCTTCCATCACGTGAGCCATCCCCTGACCCATCAACTGCTCACCGCCTTCGAACAGGAATGCCGGGTGGGGATCGAAAATTGCGACGTCATTTCCATTCCTCACAACTCCAATATCTCCGGCGGCAATGCGTTTAATCCCAAGGACATTGCCGGGTTTTCGCTGGACACACAGCGGGCCTATCGAGCGCACCGCAATGCCTATGACCGGCTGGCCGAAATTATTCAGCACAAGGGCGCTTCGGAATGTATCAACGGCGCCGCCGATATTTTGGGGGATGTGGATGAGCTGTGTAACTTTGAACAGCTTCGTCAATTCGGCGCGCGGGTGATGAAAGCCGAAACCACCAAGATCGCCCTTTCGGTCGGCTTTTCCGATAGCCCGGAATGCTCGGAAGAACATCTCGACCCGAAAGATAATATCTACAAAGGCTTTTGTCTTTCTTCCAATGACTATGTCCGCGGAGCTTTGCTGGAAGGTATGAAGGTCGAAGAGGACGGACAAAGCAATCCTTTTGAATTTGGTTTTATCGGCAGCACGGACACACACATTTCGGCTTCGGGATATACGGCCGAAGATGGCTGGGAAGGTCATATCGCCTATGAGTCCGATCTCGAAGGCCGCATGGGCAAAGCCAGTCTCGGGCGGTTTAACCGCCTCGTCAGCAATCCCGGGGGCCTCGCCGGTGTTTACGCGACCGAAAACTCCCGCGATGCCATTTTTCACAGTATGAAACGCCGCGAAGCCTTCGCCACCTCTGGGCCGCGCATCGAGCCGCGCTTTTTCGCCGGGTCATTTCCATCAGATATATGCGAGCAGGACAATTGGCTGGAAACAGCCTATGAGACCGGCACGCCGATGGGCTCCAAACTCCCGTCTCAGGACGAGCCCTTTCAGTTGCTGGTTCAGGCCAGTGCCGATCCCATGTCGCAGCCGCTCACAAAAATTCAACTCATAAAAGGCTGGCTCGGACCGGAAGGCCATAAACACACCAAGGTCATTACGCTTTTGGAAAGCTCGCCTGCCGACAGCCTTTGCAGTGTTCATATAGATTTGGACTATAACCCTGCCCTGCCGACCTATTATTATATGCGCGCCGTCGAGCCGCAGCGCTCGCGCTGGAGCGAAGCTCAATGTCAGGCCACCGCAGAAGATGAGCGCCCCGAGGGCTGCACCAATTCCATGCCGGAAATGATCCAGGAAATGGCCTGGAGCTCTCCCATCTGGTTTACCCCTGGTCTGATGCAAGATCTGCCGGCCGAAACCGAGGGACATGACGGTGGCCATTAACCATCACTGTTTCGTTATCTGTTGTGACTGGTTTACTTATCCGTCCGGCCCTATGCCGCATGAAAAGATCAATAAGGAGAATCACTGATGCGCGCTTTTAAATCAATTTTGACCGTCGGTATTGCGACGACAATTCTTGCGGCGGCAAGCTATACGCCTGCTCTGGCCGGCGGCTCGGGCGGCGGCGGCGGCGGAACGTTTAATGGGAGATCTCAAAACGTCCCTCAATATGATCCCGTCATTGATTATCAGCGCGGCGTTGATGCGTTTAACGCCGGAAATTACGAAACCGCAGAAATTGCTTTCTCCAAAGTCCTCCGGGCCAGCAGCCGCCACGGACCGAGCAATTATTTTATGGGCCTTACAAAAACAGAGCTGGGCAAACATAAAAAAGCCGCCAAATATTATAAGTCCGCCGTTAAATCGGATAAAAAAATGTACGAAGCCTATGTCGGATTAGGCAAGTCCTATGCGCTGATTGGTAAAACTGAAAAAGCCGAAGGCGTTGTGGAAGATCTGCAAAGTGCCTTGTCAAAATGCGGCAGTTGCGGCGATGCCCCTCGCATTCAGACAGCTATCGCCAGCATCGAAGCTGCACTGGCCGGTGAAACCAAAGATGAAGCCAGCCTGTTGCCCTTTAGTCACTTAGAAGCCAGCAACACATATTTCACGGCTATCAGCCAGATCAATCAAGGCAAATATCAAGAGGCCTTTAATGATCTGTCTATCGCCACGGCTATTGCCGGACCGCACCCGGACATCACGACCTATATGGGCTTCACGCAGCGCAAGCTTGGAAATTACGAAACCGCCAAATCCTTCTACGCGATGGCTTTGGAAGTTGACCCAAATCATAAAGGTGCCAATGAGTATTTGGGTGAGCTTTATGTTGAGACCGGCGAGCTGGACCTTGCCAAGGTACAGCTGGCGAAGCTTGAAGAAATCTGCAGCTTTGGCTGCGTAGAAGAAGAGGAACTGCGCGGGTGGATTGTCGACGCTCTTCCATAGGAACAGCAACCCTTTCTCTTTTGCTTTTGATTTCGGCCTGCCAGGAAACTGGCGGGCCTTCTGTTGTTGAGACACAGGAAGCGCAGGCGCCTGTTGCTGCCGCCTCCAGAGTTGCCGCCTCGCCTGATATTCTGCAATGGGTCACACCGGATGCGGACCTTGTCGCCATTCTTTCAAAGGAACCAGCCGAGTGCAAAACGGCAGACGCAGGGGCCGAGGCTCAGTTTCTATTGGGACGGCTCGCCTTTCGGTCCCCGTTTTTACTGGGCGGCCAGGCGGCCCGCAACGGCCTGACCTGCCAAGCCTGCCACAGTCAGGGGCAAGTTAATGACAATTTTTTCGTTTTAGGCATGTCCGACAAAATCGGAACAGCCGACGTCACCAATTTTCACTTCAGTAAAGAATTGGGGGACGACACATTTAACCCTGCCCCAATTCCGTCTTTGTCCGATGATGTTTTCGGCGTTGATTATAGCCCTGATAAACCCGACCTTGAGGCACTGGTCCTAAAACTCATTACCAAGGAGTTTTCGGGCAAGGACCCAAACCCGGACGTGCTCCAAGGCATATTATCTTATATCAGGGCCCTTGATGATGAGGCCTGCCCGCCATCAAACTCTTTGGCAGAAAAAGACCTGTTGGATTTTCAGCTGGAGAATATTTCCCGGAGCTTTGCTCTTCTTTCCCGGCAGCTCTACGGTCCGGAAACACAGAGTTTCATCGTTGTGGCTTTGCGCGCAGAAATCGGCAGCGTTTACAAACGCTTTCCCGGTAATCCCGCTTTGTCACAAAACCTGGCTGATTTAGGGCAATCCCTGAATGAGAGAACGGCAAAGCTTACGAAAGACCAAATTGTAACGGCAAGCAAAACATGGGCAAGCCTGGAGAAAAAACTCAAGGCAGAATTTGATAATTCCTTATATAGTTCAAAAGCTATTCAAAAGTGGATAGAAAACAATCGAAACGCCAATCAATAGATTGACTTGAATTATGCGCATGGAGCGTAATTCCATTTGAATATTGAAAATTGAATTTTCTCGAATTAGATACTCCAAAAAATTGAGTAGACGAGAAGAGACGTCATCGTGAAATATGACAATCCGCATATGAGCGTACATTCGCCGCGTATGGGCAATGCTTTTTCGCGAGCGCTGGGATCGTTCGGGCTCAAACTGACGGGATGGGAGCTTGTCGGAACCATGCCGGACGTCCCCAAATTTGTCATCATCGGCGTGCCGCATACCTCGAACTGGGATGCAATTTCCGCCTCTCTCGCCATGCTTGCCAGTGGTTTCAAATATACGTTTTTAATCAAGAAGGAATGGTTCTTCTGGCCACTAGGCCCGATCTTTCGGGCACTGGGCGGCTTCCCCGTCGATCGCAGTAAAGGCAAGAACGTGGTCGACCAATTGGTCGCACTGTTTGAAAATGAAGAAAAAGTCTGTGTCGGCTTTCCGCCAGAAGGCACGAGATCAAAAGTCCCCAAATATAAAACCGGTTACCTTCGCGCCGCTTACGCCGCTGACGTGCCTGTTTTCATCTGCGCCTTTGATGGCCCCAAAAAGAAAGTGGTACTGGACAGACTGTTTCCCCTAACCGGCGACCTTCAGAAAGATAATGAGGCCATCAAAAAATACGTTGATGAACACTGGACAGGCGTTAACCCGGACCGGCAATAACCTTACGCTTTTTTCCCGGCCATCGCTCTCGCAGCCCGGCGGCCTGAATAAACGCCATCAGCAATGGATAACCCGCTGACATAAAGCCATGAGGCGACACCGATCGCGTTACGGCCGCCAGCATAAAGGCCTTTAATGGGGCCGTTTTCGCCTATGACCGCGCCGGTTTTTTCGTTCACCTTGAGCCCGCCAAGCGTCAGGGTCGAGCAAGGGAGCATCTTTGCCGAAAGGCCTACATTAATCGCGTAAAAGGGCGGCTTGAGAATCGCGGCCACATCATCCTGCGTTTTAAGAAACGGATCATTGGCATTGCCCATGGCAATTTCGTTATATTGGGCGATTTCGTCCGCCAGAGCCTTACCCGGGATACCTATTTTCGCGCCGAGAGCTTCAATTGTTTTCGCCTTTTTGGATGTGAAGCGTACAGCGATTTTGGCGAGGATACGCTGAAAATTCAGAGCCTTGTCCCCTTTCACATCTTCCAGCGCCTGCATAGCCAGCGGCTTATCCAGGATGAGCCAGCCTTCGGCATTCTGGTTTTCGATGATTTCAATGCCCATAGTCGCGCCGTAGGACATCTCATTGATAAAGCGCTTCCCCTGCTGATTGACGATAAGGCCCTTGGCAAAGGAGAGCGGCGGGTTAATGAATCGCCACGCCGTAACCCTGTCCATATTCTCCGCAATTCCCCCGGCCGTTTGCCCTAGACGAATGCCTGCGCCGCTATCCCCGTCCGTGCCAAGCGGGTAGCTGTTCAGATATTTAGGGGCGTAATGGCCCAGCATGTCCTTGTTAAAAATGAAGCCGCCCGCCGTCAGCATGACGCCTTTGCGGGCGCGTATGAAAATTTCTTCGCGTCCATCCGCCAATTCCTGCGCCTCGGCCTGTAGTTTCTTCGCTTTTTTCAAAAAGATACCGGAGCCGGGAATAACTGGCGCTACCCGTTTTAGAGTGTTTGCCGCCTTGCCGCGTAATTTCAAATAGGCCTCAAGCTT
>CAYQNQ010000101.1:0-8880 GCA_964418815.1 uncultured Hellea sp. | reverse complement strand
TCACATCCCCGCCAAAGGATTTCTTTTCTACCAGCTTTTCAACAGCCCGGGCAAAGTGTGCCCTTGGCGTGGACGTAATAATGGGAATTATGGATCGGCTAGAAACGAATTCAGCAAATTTTTCCGTTACAAAACAGGCCGCTGCCCTGGAGTTTTCAAGGTCAGCTTTATGTTTCCCGCCGGACAAAAAGCTGATTTGACCGGGACCCGCACCAACAAGGTCAGTTGGGGTAGAAATGATTTCTTCCAGAAATTTTTCATTTGAAATTTCGGCAACCTTTAAGCCGCCAAGAAGCTCGCCCAAAGAAAAAGGTCCGGCTAAGTCGTAAAATCGGCTGTCAATCATAGCACGTTCTTACGATAGCCCGGACCTTATTAAAAGAGGTCCTATAAGAGAGGCAGACTATTTAATAGCCTGACGGGGTAATCGTTCCCGCGTAACTTGAACAGTCCGCAATTGGCTATTCAAGCGGCTCAGCACTAAATCCGTCACATCCGCAGGCTTACCGTAAATGACAGCTGAACGGTCGATGACAACATCAGCGTTTCTCTCAGCCACAACAACCTTTAGAATTTCCTCAAGTGTTTTTGAAACTTTTTGATAGGCAACAGCCTCAGTTTTAGCCAGTTCACGCTGTTTCATAACGGCTTCGTATTTCTGTTTTTGTGTATTTACGGCCAAACTGTTTCTTCGGCTCTGAAGATCAGGGCGGGTTGATATATTTGTGCCGCCCAATGCTTTAATTTCGGCGATAAGACTATTTTTCTCTGACTCAAGCGGCGAAATCGCGGCTTTAAGTTCGCTTTCCATAGTTTTTCCGATGCTCTCAAGCTGTCGGTTGATATGTTTTCCTACTTCGGACTCCCGAAGAATTTTCGATTGGTCAACGATTAAGATAGTGCTTTGTGCGTATGCCGACGCTGTCATCAAAATTGCTGCTGCAGCAGATAAAATAACTCTGCCAAACTTAGATAAATAAGACATAATTAGAACCTTGTTCGTGTTGTAAACTGAAATGACTTTCGTTCATCGAAGTCAAATTGTCGAAGCGGCTTGGTGAAATCGAACCGGATTGGACCAAAGGGCGATTCCCAGAAGACACTGGCACCCGCGACGGCGCGAATAGCGAAATCATCCACGATAAACTGTCCAAGTAAGTCATTGTCAATCGTTGCTGTCGTTGATGGAAAAAATTCCTGATCCAGCAGCCCAACGCCGCCAGCTTCAACCCATAAGCTACCTAAAAGGCTGTTAATGCCAAGCGGAAAACTCACCTCGGCTGCAGCTAGGGCATAGGCGTTCCCGCCCAAAGCATTGCCTCTTAAAAGTTGAGTGTCGACCTGTTGAATAGGCTCTCCCCCAGCAGCAACAGAGGCTGCACTCGCCGTAATAAGTTCATTCAGAGAGTTGAAATTGGCGCCATTGGACCCGACTGCAACTCTTTGAACAACTCTGGGACCAATACCGGCATTATCATAACCACGGAAATCAAAGTTACCTTTGAAAAACCGGTCGTTAATTTGAATGGGTTCACCGCCCCATCCGGAAACATAACCCCCGCCTAACCTGGCACTGGCGATCACATCCTTAGTTAGTCCGCGATAAGCATTGGCTGTCACATCTGTTCTGAGATATCTGACATCGCCTCCCAATCCTGCAACATCCTGAGATAGACGAAGGTCATATCCGCGCGTTGGCGTTATAGGATCATTTCGGCGATCCCAGGCAAATGTATAGCCAAGAATTGAAGATAGACGATCACCGAATGGCTGATTGGTGGTTGGATCACACAGACTTGAATTGGTTAAACCCACGGTCAAACACTGGCGGGGGTCAACATCGATACTTTCATTCCTAAGGGAATAGCGGGCCCCTAAAGAGGTGTTCTCGGTTACCGGGAAAGCCAGTGTAAACAATGCCCCTCGCCGGCTTTGACGAAAGTTCGCCTCTTCCAGGAAATCAATAGTAACGTCAAAGAGTTCCGCGCCCGCGGCCATATTGCGCCCTAGGAAACGGGGCTCCGTAAATCTAAGATCAATTTCGCGGCGGTTAGCACTGGTTCGAACAACAAAACGCAATAGCTGGCCCCGCCCCCGCAAGTTTCTTTGTGTAATTGAGAGGTCTACCAAAAAACGGTCGGATGATGAAAAACCGGCACTAAATGAAAGTTCACCCGTTGGCTGCTCTTTTACTTTCACCTTTACAACGGCGCGATCCGCCGAGCTGCCTTGCGTTTCTTCAATCTCGACATCTTCAAAAAAGCGAAGGGCTCTTATTTTGTTACGTGATCGATCCAGCAAAATGCGGTTAAACGCATCGCCTTCAACCAATTCCAGTTCACGACGGATTACATAATCGAGCGTTGTGGTATTTCCGACAATATCAATTCGTTCAATATAGACCCGTGGGCCCTCGACAATATTGAAAACAAGGTCGACGGTTTTAGTGTCGCGGTTTCTCCGGATTTCAGGCTGAATATCGACAAAGGCGTATCCAGAAGTTCCAGCCGCAAAAGTCAGAGTTTCTATGGCTGATTCAACATCGCTAGCTTTGTAAATGTCGCCGGACTGGATGCGAACAATACGTTTGAGAAAATCATTATTAAGCTCATCCAGCTCTGTTTTAACGTCGATATCACCCCAACGATATTCTTCGCCTTCGTCTATTGTAAATGTTATGTAGAAATCTTCTTGATCCGGGGTCAACTCGGCAACGGCGGAAACGACGCGAAAATCTGCAAATCCCCGATCCGTATAAAATTTGCGAAGCTGCTCACGGTCAAATTCAAGCCGGCCCGGATCGTAGTTGTCATTGCTGGAGAAAAACTTCCACCAGCTAGATTCTGCTGTCGCAATCTGGCCGCGCAGACGTTTGTCCGAAAACTCATTATTTCCAATGAAGTTAATGCGTTTCACGCCCGTAACCGGACCTTCGGTTATTTCAAAAATAAGGTCGACACGGTTTTGCGGCTGCTGAACAACTTTGGGCTCGACGGTCGCCGCAAACCGGCCAGACTGTCTGTATAATTCGATGATACGCTGCACATCGCTTTGGACGCTGGCACGGGTGAAAATTGAGCGCGGCTCTGCCTCGATTTCGTCTGTAATCTTGTCAGTTTTAAGGGCCTTATTCCCTTCCAGGATGACCCGGTTAATGATCGGGTTTTCCACCACTCTGATAAGCACATTACCATCGCGCGGCTCAATCATAACATCGGCAAATAGACCCGTGGCATAAAGTGTTTTAACGGACAGGTCGATTCGTTCGGAGCTAAAGGGGTCCCCCGGGGCAAAAAGCAAATAAGACGCGACGGTATTCGCCTCAACCCTCTGATTTCCCTGAACTTGAATAGTCCGGATTACAGTTGGCGCTTGCGCCACAGGCGCGGGTGCCGGCGCTTGTTGCGCATAGGCGGGCGCAGTGGCCCAAATCGCTGAACATGTCAGCAACAAAACAGAAATGGTCCGTAAAATCCGCGGTTTATTCACAAGTGTTCTCATTCTTAACGGCTAGGAACTTGAGCAATCAGATACATAAAACACGTCATTTATGGTAAAATAAATGAACAGAGTGAGAATGACTGCCAACCCAATTCTAAACCCGTACTCCTGTTTTTCTTCACTTAACGGCTTTCTCGCGATTGCTTCATAACCGTAGTAAATCAAATGTCCACCGTCCAATGCTGGAATTGGCATTAAATTTGCGACACCTAAGCCCACAGAAATAGATGCGGCAAGGCTCAAAAGCGTCAAAAATACAGCTTGTAATTTCTCACTGACTCCAAGTTCCGCTTTGACAATACTAACCGTTGATTTCCCGGTCACCGTCGCGATTCGCAATGGCCCCCCAAACGCTTTCCCGTCTTCCTTCCCTAAGAAAATCCGGCCTATATAAGCCCCAGTCGACGTCATGATATTTGAAAACTGTCCCCACCCCTGACCCAATGCATCAACTGGACCATGTTGGACGAACTTTCCCCGAGCTGTTTGCACTCCAAGAAGACCCATTTTGGCTTTGCAACCGATAAAATCTTCCTGTTCGGTTCGAATGGGGGCTACGTTGAGCTCAATAAGGTTTCCGCCTCTTTCGATAACCGCCAACATTTCAACGCCGCTGCGTACGCTGACATAAGACCGTAATTTATCAACTGTAGAAACATCATTTCCATTGAGTGAAATAATCTTGTCACCAATTTCTACGCCGGCTTGTTCTGCAGCAGAGTTTTCAGAGAAATCGCTAACAATAGACTCTGAATAGGGAAGTCCATATGTCATCGCGATGAAGGCAAAAACAAGGATTGCCAGAATGAAATTAGCCATGGGCCCGGCAAGAACGATAAGCGCTCTTTGCCAAACCGGTTTGAAGTGAAAAACGTCCGAAATCCGCTCCGCGTGCCCCTGCTCCGACAATTCCGTTTTTATCTCTTCAAGACGCTCTGTATCCGGATTACTGGCGGCGCCGGCATCGCCGAGAAACTTGACGTACCCGCCCAAAGGAAACCGCCCAACCACCCATTCGGTTCCTGACTTGGCTTTGTGCTTTAAAATAGGCTTTCCGAAGCCAATTGAAAAACGCTCCACCGCAACACCAAAGAACCGGCCGACCGAGTAATGCCCGAGTTCATGGAAAAAAACCAAAAAGGACAAAACAACGATAAAGCTCGCGATAAATACAAATGCCAAAAACAAAAATGACAACATCAAGCAGGACTCATTATTCTAACGCTTCTATTTGGCCGATTTTTGCGCTTATCTCAAGCTTTGGATTACGCGAGTTGCAGTGGTCCGAGACTTTGCATCTATGGCAAGAATCGTTTCCAGATCCTGCCCGGAGGAGAAATCACTCGACATCTGATCCAGTGCGTTTTCGCAAACCCGGCTGATATCCGTAAAACCTATTTGGTCATTCATAAAAGCAGCGACGGCAACTTCGTTTGAGGCATTTAAAATATTGGTCGCCTGCCCCCCGGCGCAAAGCGCTTCTCTCGCAATTTTAAGCGCGTGAAACTTGCCCAGATCCGGCTTGAAAAAGGTCAGCCCGCCTAATTTTGTCAAATCCAGTCTTTTCACCGGCGCCGTCATGCGCCCCGGCCAGGCCAGACAATGCGCGATCGGGGTGCGCATATCAGGCGTCCCCATTTGCGCCAAAACAGACCCGTCCACATATTCGACCATGGAGTGGATGATGGATTGAGGATGAATGACAACATCAATCTCGGCGCTCGGCCGACCAAATAAATAGCTGGCCTCAATCAGTTCAAGCCCCTTATTCATCATCGTTGCGGAATCGATGGTAATTTTTGCGCCCATGTCCCAGATCGGATGTTTGAGGGCGTCCTGACACTTCACGTTTTTCATATCCGCAGCGTCTGTATTTAGAAATGGTCCGCCGCTGGCCGTTAAAATGAGCCGGGAAACCCCTTTGGGATTGTTCTGCTCTAGCACCTGAAAAATCGCGTTATGTTCTGAGTCGACGGGGAGAAGCGTCGCGCCGTGCTCGCGCACTTTGGACATAACAAATTCACCGGCGCAAACGAGGCTTTCTTTATTGGCAAGTCCGATTTTCGTCCCTTGCTCGATAGCCGCCAGAGTCGGTTCCAGCCCCGCAGCACCAATGATGGCGGCCATAACAAAGTCCGCCTCCATGGCCCCGGCTTCAATAAGCGCAGATCGGCCCAGACCGACCTTTACTTTTGTTCCCGAAAGTTTGTCTGATAAATCAGCGCCGTGTTCTTCGGAAGCGAGTACAGCAAAAGAGGCGTTAAATTCCCGGGCCTGCTGCGCCAGCAATTCCGCATTCCTATTGGCAGTGAGCGCCACAATTTCAAACTTGCCGGGCGCAGAATTCCGGACAAGGTCAAGGGTATTTTGACCTATGGACCCTGTAGACCCGAGAATAGACAGTCGAATTGGCGCCGCCATTAAATCAGCCTGGAATAATCGTAAAAATAGGCCAAAAAGTGCGCCGCAATCATGACCATCAGGATAGAGTCCAGTCGATCCAGAACGCCGCCATGGCCCGGAAGAATAGACCCGGCATCTTTTACATTCATTCGCCGTTTTATGGAACTTTCAAAAAAATCACCGACCACCGATATCAAAACAATCGGAATGGCAATCAATCCGGCCGTCATAGGATCCATTTTCAGAAAAAGGCTCGCCATGGCTCCAAATAATATGCCGAAGACGATCCCGGAGCATAAACCGGACCAGGTTTTTTTAGGGCTAAGGCGCGGGGCCAGTTTCGGTCCTTTGAAAAAACTCCCGCCAAAATAAGCCCCGACATCGGCGGCGATGACAACAAGGAACACATAAGACAGGAGTTTAAACCCTGCCGTCTCAATACCCGTTTCATTGCCGCGCAGCAAAATTGCGGCCACGCACGGCAGGATAATATAGAGAGCGCCAAATGGAGCCCAGATTTTCTCTCCGCCCTTTCTCGTCAGTCTTTCCAGGAAAGCGGCGCCTGCCGCCGCAAAAATAATCCCGTAAAGCCAGTGCCCATAGCCCATGAATTGGGTGACAATAGCCGCTGTCAGTCCAGCGCCTAAAATAAAAACCGTGGGCGTGGCCGGTTTGTCTGTCATCCCGACCCATTCCCATATGGCCATAACGCCAAGCAAGAAAATCGTGACGGCCCAGAACGCCCCGCCAAAATAAAACGGGATGATCAGGATGGCGGCCATGGCCAGCGCTGAAAAAAGTCGCGGCCAAAGATTTTTCCAAATAGGTTGGCGGACCGCAGGCTCAGACATCAGGCGACTTCCGCATCATTTAGGCGGCCAAATCGCCGATCGCGCTGATTATACTCGCCTATGGCACTTAAAAGGTCGGATTTGGAAAAGTCCGGCCATAGCGCGTCTGAAAATACAAATTCAGAATAAGCGGATTGCCATAACAGAAAATTACTGGTGCGCTGCTCGCCGCTGGTACGGATAATAAGCTCCGGCTCCGGAAGGTCTGCCGTATCGAGATATTTTTCCAGATCGTTTTCTGTCAGCGCGGCTATTTGCTCGCCGGCCTCAGCAGCTTTTCGAACGGCCCGGATGATTTCATCCCGGCCCCCATAGTTAAAAGCGATATTGAGGCCAAAAGACGTATTATCTTTGGTGACCGTTTCAACATGTTCAACGATTTCAAGAATATCATCCGGCAATCCGGTTCGGGCGCCCAAAATCCGAATGCGAACGTCGTTATTGTGAAGCCGCTCCAGATCCGAATTTACATATTGTTTTAAGAGTCCGAACAGCGCGCCGACTTCGGCTTTGGGCCGGTTCCAGTTTTCCGTGGAGAAACTGTAAAGGGTCAGATAACGGATCCCGATATCGCCCGCGTCTTCGACAATGCGTCTGACAGTTTTAACCCCGGCCTGATGCCCGAAAACACGGGGTCTGTGCCGGGCTTTCGCCCAGCGGCCATTGCCGTCCATAATAATTCCGACATGGAGCGGCACTTCGCCGTTATATGTGCTTTGAACGGCCAAACAGTTTTAAACCTGCATGATTTCCGCAGATTTTTCCTCAAGCGCGGAGTCGATATTGGCAATCACTGCGTCGGTTGCCTTTTGAACATCGGCCGAATGGGCCTTTTGTTCGTCTTCGCCCATGCCGCCATCCTTCTCCAGTTTCTTGAGGATATCCATGGCATCACGGCGGACGTTTCTAACGGCCACTTTAGCTTGCTCAGAATATTGACCGGCGACTTTTACTAGTTCTTTGCGCCGTTCTTCGGTCAGCGGCGGCAAGGGAATCCGCAAGGTCGTCCCGTCAACCACCGGGTTAAGACCCAGATTGGAACTGCGGATTGCTTTTTCGACAGCGCCGACCTGACCTTTATCCCAGACATTCACCGTGAGCATTCGCGGTTCTGGCACGCTGACACCGCCGACCTGGTTCAGCGGCATGTCAGAACCATAGGCTGATACCGTAATACCATCCAGCAGCGCCGGATTGGCGCGCCCTGTGCGAAGTCCGGCAAATTCCGACTTCAAAGATGACACCGCCCCGTCCATTCGGCGGCGATATTCAGCTAAAACAAATTCCTCAGACATACGATCTCCTTTGTGGCCCCAGACAATAAGAATACGGCGTGATTAAGACCCTATAATGGTGCACTCGCCTTTTCCGCGCAAGACCGCGTCAAACCCGCCTTGCTCATGAATGGAAAAGACAATTATGGGGATTGAATTGTCTCTCATCAAGGTCACGGCAGACGCATCCATAACGCGAAGGTCATCTGCCAGAACCTTCTGGTAGGATAATTGGCTGTAGCGCTTGGCGTTTTTATTTGTTTTCGGGTCTGAATCATAGACCCCGTCAACCTGTGTGCCTTTGAGCAGCGCATCGGCCTGCATTTCGGCGGCGCGCAGGGCCGCAGCGGTATCCGTTGTAAAATAAGGATTGCCCGTTCCGGCGGCGAAAATCACGACCCGGCCCTTTTCAAGATGGCGGTCCGCCTTGCGGCGAATATAAGGCTCGCACACATTGGCCATGGTAATGGCTGACATCACCCGCGTATCCACGCCTTGATTCTCAAGAGCGCTTTGCAGGGCCAGAGCATTCATGACGGTGGCGAGCATGCCCATATAATCAGCGGTCGCGCGCTCAATCCCGGCTTTAGATGCCGAAAGTCCGCGAAAAATATTGCCGCCGCCGACCACAAGGCAGATTTCCACGCCCTGGTCGTGAACCCCCTTAACTTCGGAGGCGATGCGGCTGGTCACAGAAACATCAATGCCATATCCCAGATCGCCCATCAGGGCTTCGCCAGAAACTTTCAGCAGGACACGTTTGTAATTATACTTGCCCATTATCTCCCCTGCTCCGCGACTCAATTAAGGGCTTTTAAACATACAAAACCCCGAACGCCAGCCATAAGGCG